>CALFRR010000262.1 GCA_937919435.1 uncultured Alphaproteobacteria bacterium
CCTGGCGCTGGAAGGCGACCAGAGCGAGATCGCGCGGCAGCTCCGCCGCGGTCGGCCGGTCACGGTTGACCAGCTCGTAGAGCACCCGTGCTTCGGTGAGGGTGAAGGGCGAAGCGAGGAAATGGTCGGCGAGGATGTCGAGCCGCCGCGTGTACCAGCGATTGAAGGCGCGGATCCGTGAGATCTGGGCCTCGTCCGGCACGGATCCGCCGCTGACGGTATCGGCGGCGACGGGGGTGGGGCGGTCCTTCTCGGCGACGTTCATTGCGCACTCCATCAAATATGTTGTCATAGACAACAAACATGATGGGTGCGTCAAGTGGGAGCCCGTTCGAGCGCCGTCGGAACCGACCGTGGCATGCGGTCGCGCGGCGGCGCCGTCGGGCATCCCGGCCGAACGCCGCCGTGGCGGGGAGCGGCGCCCGGCCTCGGGGGAGGCGGGCGCCGGGGCGATCTCACCAGGAGCCGGTGTTCGGCATCGAGAGCCACGGCTCGACCGGGGTCAGCGCGCCGCCCTTCTGCAGGAACTCGATCGAGATCCCGTCGGGCGAACGGACGAAGGCCATGTTGCCGTCGCGCGGCGGCCTGAGGATGGTGATGCCGGCGGCCATCAGTTTCGCGCAGGTTTCGTGGATGTCGTCGACCTCGTAGGCGAGGTGGCCGAAGTTGCGCCCGCCGGTGTAGACCTCGTCGTCCCAGTTCCAGGTGAGTTCGAGCGAGCGCGTCTCGCGTCGACCGGCGTCGATCGCCGCGCGGGCCTCCTCGACGTCCTCGGGCGCACAGAGGTAGACCAGGGTGAACCGGCCCTTCTCGCTCTCCATCCGGCGGACTTCGACGAGGCCGAGATGCGTCACATAAAAGGCGAGGCTGTCGGCGAGATTGCGCACGCGCACCATGGTGTGGAGATATCGCATCGTGGGGCACCTTCGAGGTGAGGGGGATCAGGGGCCGTGATCATCGTCCAGGACGCGAACGAGGGAAAGACCGTACTCGCCGAGCTGATCGGCGCCGCCCGCGAGGTGGTGATCTTCACCGGTGCCGGGATCTCGACCGAATCGGGCATTCCCGATTTCCGCAGTCCGAACGGCATCTGGTCGAAGGTCGAGCCGATCTGGTTCGACGATTTCGTCGCCTCCGAGGCGGCGCGATTGGAGGACTGGCGACGCCGTTTCGCCTTTCGCGACGAGTTCACCGCCGCCGAGCCGAACGTCGCCCATCTCGCCATCGCCCGTCTGGTCGCCGCCGGCAAGTGCCGTGCGGTGATCACTCAGAACATCGACGGCCTGCACCAACGCGCCGGCGTCCCCGCCGACGCGCTGATCGAGCTGCACGGCAACGCCACCTTCGCCACCTGTCTCGACTGCGGCCGGCGCCACGAACTCGCCGATCTGGAGAAGGTCATCGCCGAGACCGGCCGCAGCCCGCGCTGCACCGCCTGCGGCGGGCTGGTCAAGGCGGCGATCGTCTCCTTCGGTCAGGCGATGCCGGCGGTCGAGATGCGCCGCGCCGAGCAGGCGATCGAGACCGCCGATCTGTTCGTCGCCATCGGCTCGTCGCTCCAGGTGCAACCGGCCGCCAGTCTGCCGGTCGCCGCCAAGTACCAGGGGGCGAAACTGGTGATCGTCAACCGCGATCCCACGCCCCTCGACGACCTCGCCGACCGGGTGCTGCGTGGCTCGATCGGCACGGTCTTCTCCGCGCTCTGACGGGCCGCCGGGTTTGATGTGGGCGAGACGTAGTTGCCCATGGCGGGCCGGGACCCGGATGCTATCTTTCCGTTGGTCGGGCCGGCGATTCGAATGGGTTTCGGTCGCGGTCGTTCCCGGGAAGCGGACGGGGACGACGTCGGTTCGGCGCGTGGCGTCCGCCCGTCTCGGCGGGTGGCCGGTGGAGGAGTGGCGCATGGGCGGCAAGTTCGATCTCGAGGCCAGGATGGACCTGCGGACCGGCGACCTGCAGACCAGCGAGATCCGGCCGGGAGACCTGCACACCGAGCTGCGCGGCGGCGAAGACCTCACCGAAGCCGGTGCGGTCGACGTCATCGAGGTCGCCGGCACGATCAAGTGGTTCGACATCGCCAAGGGCTACGGTTTCATCGTCCCGGAGAACGGCCTTCCGGACATCCTGCTGCACGTCACCTGCCTGCGGCGCGACGGCTATCAGACCGCCTACGAGGGCGCCCGCATCGTCTGCGAAGTGCTCGACCGGCCGCGCGGGCTACAGGCGCTGCGCATCCTCCACATGGACGAGTCGACCGCGGTCCATCCCGCCCAGTTGCCGCCGTCGCGCACCCACGTCCAGGTCGTGCCGACTTCGGCGCTCGAGCGGGCGACGGTCAAGTGGTTCAACCGGGTCAAGGGCTTCGGCTTCCTGAGCCGCGGCGAGGGGACGCCCGACATCTTCGTCCACATGGAGACGCTGCGCCGCTACGGACTGACCGAGCTGCGCCCCGGCCAGTCGGTGTTCGTCCGCTTCGGACCCGGACCGAAGGGCCTGATGGCCGCCGAGATCCGTCCGGACGGCGTCGTCCACGTGCCGCCGTCGCACTGACCGATCCTGATCGAGACGAGCGCCGCGGGCGCCGGGCCGTCGCGAGCGGCCCCGTCGACCTCCGCCGCGCGAGAGCCGGGAGATCCACCCGATGAACCCGTTCCGCGTCGCTTCGAGGACAGGGCAGGGAAGCCCGGCCCGCGGCTTCCGCCGTTCGGTCGCCGCCGCGGCGCTCGCCGTCACCGCGGTGTTCTCCGCGGGGCGGGTGTCGGCGGCCGATCTCGAGCGGCTGGAGGTCCGGACCGCCGGCGGCACCCGGGTGTTCTCGGTCGAAGTGGTCGACACCGACGAGACGCGGGCCCGCGGACTGATGTTCCGCACCGAGATGGCCGCCGACCGCGGGATGCTGTTCGACTTCAAGCGGGAGGAATCCGTCGCCTTCTGGATGAAGAACACCTATCTGCCGCTCGACATGATCTTCGTGCGGGCCGACGGGCGGATCCGCTCGATCGCCACCGACACGACACCGTTGTCGGAAGAGCCGGTCTCGGCCGGAGGCCCGGTGCGTTTCGTGCTCGAGGTGAACGCCGGCACCACCGCTCGTCTCGGCATCCGTCCCGGCGACACCCTCGTCCATCCGCGGATCCGGACGGCGAACTGAAGGGCTCCGAGCCCGAACGCCGTCGGTTCGATCGCCCGCGCCGCGTCGTTTCAGCGCCGGCGATGGGTGAGGGGATGGACGTAACGACCGCTCGGGTGGCGCGAGCGGCAGGTGGCGGTCTTGCAGGTCGCGGTGCGGAACCCGTGAACGCCGGCACGGTGCGCCTTCGCATCCGCCGTCGTGGTTGCGGCGAGCAATCCGCCGAGGCCGAGAATCAGGCCCGCGAGGGCGGCCAGGACCAGTCCGAAACCTCTCATGAGACGATCTCCTTCGGTCGTCGCGAAGACACACTCGGAGAGTGTGCAATCTTGTAAAGCAATCAAAGAGAGTATTTCGTCGGTACCGCGACCGTCGGGGGGCCGGGCGATGGGCGAGTCGGCGGTGTCGGCGTCGAAGAGGTGGGATTCCTCCGTGATCGGGAAGCGGCCGGGGCGCGTCGCGGCGTGGTCGTGGAGGTCTCGGGGCGAGCGCCGCCACGGTGTCCCGGTGATTTCGGGAGAGGGGACCGATCGCCGTTTCGCCCGCCTTGCTTCGGCGGGGGGAACCTCCTAGAAAACCGGTGGGATCCCGGCACGGGGCATAGCGCAGCCTGGTAGCGCGGAAGTTTTGGGTACTTCAGGTCGTCGGTTCGAATCCGACTGCCCCGACCAGCCGGAGCGGATCCCGACGAAGCGTGGAAGGCCCGTGTCCGGGGCGACGGATCGGCGGGGCGAAACGAAGAGGTGACAGGGATGGTGGCGCGCATTTCCCGACCGGCCAAGACGGCCATGCAGTCCGGGCAGGCGAAGGCGAAGCGCTGGATGCTCGATTTCGAGCCGTCGTCGGCGCGGACCTCCGATCCGCTGATGGGCTGGACGTCGAGCGGCGACACCCAGGCCCAGGTTCGCCTGTTCTTCGCCACCCGTGAGGAGGCGGTCGCCTTCGCCGAGCGCAAGGGGCTCGACTATCGGGTGATCGAGCCGAAGGACAAGACTCCGAAGACGGTTTCCTATTCCGACAATTTCCGGTACGGCCGGGTCGGCACCTGGACGCACTGATCGGTCGGTACGGGTGGCTCGTACCGGGCGGAGACGTCCCGGACGGAGAAGGATGCCGCACCGCGGCGTCGCCTCGGCGACGCCGAACGACGGCCCCGTAGCTCAGGGGATAGAGCGACAGCCTTCTAAGCTGTTGGTCGCAGGTTCGAATCCTGCCGGGGTCGCCATTCACGCCGACGTTGGTCGTCTCCTCGCGACCGAGGGGACGCATCGATCCGTCGTCCCGCTTCGGCCTCGGGTCTTCTGTGACCCGCAAGATGGGATGGGCAGGCGGTGTAACCCGCAATATCACCTGGCACAGGCGGGAATATCCGGGATCAGGCGGGC
Source organism: uncultured Alphaproteobacteria bacterium (assembly GCA_937919435.1). Classification (GTDB taxonomy): domain Bacteria; phylum Pseudomonadota; class Alphaproteobacteria; order Rhizobiales; family Ancalomicrobiaceae; genus Siculibacillus. The sequence continues at coordinate 4,516 of CALFRR010000262.1, forward strand.
AACGTCGGGAACGAGGCGGAAAATGCGCGCCGAAACAAGCCTGTAACGGTTCCAGATGGGCGCCAGAACGAGCGCGTTCCGCAATGGCTCTGCGCAAGAACGAATGGCACGGGGCGCCCCCGCTCGGCGCGCGGCGAATTCTTGAAGAGCAAGGAAATCCGAGGAAGCGACCACGGAGGATTCGCCGAAGAGTAAACTTGATTGGGAGTTCTTCTTCATCAAAAAATCAATTGAAACAGATATATAGTGCGATTATCGACTTTCGAACCCCCAACGAAGTTTCGCCCCGCCGCACTCGCTGCGGCAAGCTCCAGAAGGTCATTATGACCTGTATCACTGACGAGAAGTCTGAGTTCGATTCGAAATCCATTCATAATCTAAGATATTGAGGTATATAAACAAATAGGAAATCCCGAAATTCGAACTCCGAACCGATCTCTGACACGAAGACCGTCACGGTTGCTACAACAATCGTGGCGTAACGCGGCTCTGCCGGCACGCCGAAATCGGCAGCGTGCCGGCAGAGCCGAGGGTCGATTCGGAGAGGTCAGACGGGGCGCCCATGGCGACGGAAGAAGGAGGCGACCTCCTCCCGCGTCGGGTGTGGCGCGTCTTGGGGAAGTGCGACGTCGAGCATCGTCATCAGTGTGTCGACGTGCAGCCCCGGGTTACCCCTGATCATGCGCATCAGCGGCAATTCCCACGGCGGCGCCATCGTCGGGTCGACGCACGCGTCGTCGACGGGGACCGCCTCCGGCGACGGCACGAACGGTGCGGCGGGGATCGGTCCCGCCGCGGTTGTTTCCGCCTCGCCGACCGCGGGTTCGATGATTCTGCGGATCATCTCTTCAAACGCCTTTCGAGGCAGATTGGAGAAATGGAACTCGTACCGTTCGCCGCCCCTGCCGGAGCAGATGCGACAGAGCCAGTTTTCGGCATGCGCCCGTCGCACGACGGCTTGGCGGGTCGCTGGCATGTCCGGCAGGCCGAGGGCGACCAGTTCAGCGGCGGAGAACCATTCCTTCAGCTGGCGTTGCGCGCGGTAGGCTTGCACCAGCGCGGCTTCGAGGTAGCGAATGCGCCGTTGGGCGCGCGCCCACTCGTCTGCGCCGATGGTGACGGTGAGGGAGAGGAGATCGTCCACGGCGATCCTCCTGTGACGCGATACTGAACGCAAAGAGGCGGGGTCTTCCCCGCCTCCGATCGGTCGCATGGTTCAGCCTCGGGCTTCCAAGGGCGGATCGGCGGGCTCGGTGAGGTCCGGCGCCGGTGCGATCGGCAGCTCGGTGCGGTCGATGCATCGGCGTGGCGCAGCGAAGCCTGCTCCGAGTTCCTCCTTCATCACCTCGATCAGCCGGTCCCTGCCCTCGAGCTTGTCCTCGAGCTGGCGGCACCGCTGTTCGAGATGCTCGATCACTCGGGGATCTTCGGCCTCTGCTTCGTCGGTGAGGTCGGCGAGGCTTTCGAAGGCGTCTGAAATGCAACGGGTCACAGACGCCAATGCCGCGCGATCGATGGTGGACAAAGACAATGCGTCGTCACCCTGAAGCGCGAGACCGACGACGATCGACACGTCTTTCAGATGCTCGCAGAGGTCGGAGACACACACCGTGCCCTCGGCGTCGAGCAGATCGGCGGGAAAGAGACGGAATGGCGCGCGACCGACCGGCAGGCGGTAACGAGGAGCGGTGCCGGGCCGCTTCGGTTTGGCTTTGGTCATCCCAGCCGGTCGTGTATCGTCTTTCGCAGCTTCGGGCATGGGGTCTATCCTGTGCCTGGGGTCAGGCCCGGTGCGGGGAGCTTCCACCTTCCCCACTGGGCCGATTGCGCTGTTTGCACAACTAGCACAAACATAGGCATCGGGTTTGGTCTGGTCAACCAACTTGTGCAAACTTTTACGGGCGTGTAGGGTTTCCCCATGAGCGCGGAAACGAAGCACGTTCGCTTGCCTGTAATGGTTTCCCAAAGGGAAGCCGACGCCATCGATGACTGGCGATTTCGGAATCGCGTTGCGACGAGGGCAGAAGCCATTCGTCGCCTGATCGAGCTCGGCCTCAAGGCGTCCGGTGACGAGCTTCCGAAGTGAGGTGGCGCGCGGCGGGGAGGAGCGGACTTTCCTCGCTTTGCGGGCACGGCCGGAGCCGCTCTTGCCACCGACTTCACCGCCGCGCGCCGAGCGATGATGCGCTCGGCGATCCTCGCCGGCAAGCCGTGGCACTTTCGCCGGCTCTTCGCCCCTCACAGAAATAGCGGCAGATTCTGCCGCAATTTCATCGACCGACCGCCGCTCGACGGAAATAGGTGCAGAATTCTGCAACAATTTCCGGAAATCCGGCGCCATCCGCGTTTCCCATCTGGCAGTGGCGTTTGTGCAAGGTCTTCACCACCGCCGGTCGTGCGGATAACATGTTTCGGGCGGCCCGCCGGAGCGGCGCACCGTCTCGTTTCTTCCCGTCACATTCCGCTCGATCTCGCGGGGACGACAAATGTCGGCCGCGACAACTGTCGTCGTCGACGTAGGATGCCTTTCGTGCCTTGGGCGGAGGGCGGTGATGGCATCGGACGGGCAGAAGCTACTCGACCTGATCGCCGAGCACGCCGGAGACGAGAAGGTCGCCGCGTTTCTCGAATTGCGCGGCGGTGGCTTTCTCGTTCTGCCGGGGAAACCGGCGGATGATCACTGGTTTTCCGTCTTGGTCGGCGGCGGCGACATCGCCCGCAAGATCGTCGAGGCAATGGGCTACACCAACCATAAAGGCGACGTCGGGGGCTTCCGCTTCGTCTTGCCGATCGCCGAACGATCGTCCGCGGAAAAGAACCGCCGTGAGATCCGGCGTCGTCTGAAGCTCGGCCAGTCGTTCAATCGCATTGCGCGTGAAGTCGGTGTCCACAAGCGCACCGTCGAACGCCAGTACTCCGCCCTGAAGAAACTCGCCAACCAGAACGCCGCCAACCACACTCGGGAAACCTCCTCATGCTGATCGACCGCGCCAACCTCGAAACGACCTTCAAGGGCTTCAAGGCCGTCTACGACGCGGCGTTCAAGGCTGCGCCGTCGGAGATCGACAAGATCGCGATGCGGGTCGGCTCGGAGACCTCGGAAGAGGAATACGGCTGGCTCGGGCAATTCCCCTCGCTGAGAGAGTGGATCGGTGATCGTATCGTCCACGAACTGACCTCGGACGGGTTCAAGATCAAGAACCGGAAGTTCGAGTCGACGGTCAAGGTGAAGCGGGACGACCTCTCCGACGATCGCTTCGGCATCTACAAGCCGCTGTTCGACGAGATGGGGCGGGTGACGAAGCAGCACCCCGACCGGCTCGCCTTCGAACTGCTGACGCAGGGCTTCGCCACGCCGTGTTTCGATCGGCAGTTCTTCTTCGATGCGGATCATCCGCAGGAGTCGGAGACGACGGGCGCGACCGTCACCGCGTCGAACGTGCAGGCGGGTGGTGGCGAACCGTGGTTCCTGCTCGACCTGTCGCGGGGCATCAAGCCGGTGATCTTCCAAGAGCGGGAGAAGTACCGGTTCCAGAAGGTCGACGCGGACACCGACCACAACGTTTTCATGCGCGACGAATACCTCTACGGCATCCGCGCTCGCGTCAACGTCGGCTTTGGCCTGTGGCAGCTCGCCTTCGCCTCGAAGGCCGATCTCACCGCCGCCAATCTGCGTGCGGCCTTCACCGCAATGACCAACTTCAGGGGCGATCGCGGCCAGTTGCTCGGCATCCGGCCGACGCATCTGGTGGTCGGCAACGGCAACTATTTCGTCGCGCGCGACATCCTCGAGAGCGAGCAGATCGACGGTACGTCCAATACGAACCGTCGTCTGGTCGATCTGATCGCCACTCCGTTCCTGGCGTGAGGCGGTGATGACCGAGACGCCGCAACTCGCGACGGTCACGATGGCGTTCGCCGCCGAACCGAGCCGTCTCGACGGCCGGCGGCAATGGGTCCATCTCCTGACGCCCGGTGTCATCGCGGCACGCGACGGCCGCGCCTTCGTGATGGACGACCCGAGCGCAGTGGTCGAAGCTTCGCTGCGTCGGGCCGGCACGACAGAGATCGCGGTCGACTACGAACACCAGATCGACTTCGCCAAGGTCAACGGCAAACCGGCACCGGCCGCCGGCTGGATCAAGACTCTCGAGGCGCGCCCGGACGGCGTGTGGGGGTTGGTCGAATGGAGCGAGGCCGCGGCGGGGATGATCCGCCGCAAGGAGTATCGCTACGTCAGCCCGGTCCTCGGCCTGACGGCGGACAACCGGATCACCCTCATCTATCGCGTCGCCCTGACCAACACTCCGGCACTCGACCTCGTCGCCTTGGCGAGCGCCGAGACCGCCGGATCGCTCGTCGCCGCAGGGAAGACCGCTGACGGCCGTCTCGTGCCACGCGCTGCATCGGGTCGGACGGTTCCCCGAACGCCCGCCCATTTCCTTCAAAACACCTTCAAAGGCGAAGATGGACGGCGCAGCTCGCGCGCATCGCTCGCCGGCACCGGAACCGGGCTTCGGCCCGCATCGAAGAGGCACGATCCCATGGCCCTTTCGCCCGCCCTTCTGAAAGCCCTCTCGCTGCCCGACGACGCCGACGAGGACGCCGCGCTCGATGCAATCGACGAACTTCGCGAGCGCGCCGCCGAGAGCCGCGGCACCTCGGCGACCCTGTCGGCTCTGACGACGATGATGAGCGACCTGAACAACCAGCAGGCGGTTCACCATCGCGATCGGGTCGAAGCCAAGGTCGTCCAGGCGATCCGCGACGGCGTCATCTTGCCGGCGCAGAAGGATTGGGCGGTCGCCCTGTGCGCGGCGAACGAAGCCTCCTTCGACGAGTTCGTCGCGAAGACCGGCCATCCCTTCGCCGTCCTCTTCCGGACGATGGTCACGCCGGAAATGGAAGCGCGGCTCTCCGCTCAGATCGCCGCGGACGGCGGGTGGCAGTCCGCCGAACCCAGCCTCTCCGGCAAGATCGCGCGGCAGCTCGGCATCGATCCGAAGGAACTGGATTGAGACGGGAGGAGGTCGGCCATTCGCCGTCCGGCGCCGCCGAGGTCCGCGAGACCCTGGCGCCTCTCGTTCCGATCGGGTGAGATTCCGCGGGGGCGGTCTCACCTTCGGAGCGGGATGGAAATCGGCGAAAGAAATTTCGCCATTTCTCGGACGGCGAGGCGGGCGTCCTCGCGTGAGCGCGGCGCGGCGGTCAGGAGTGAGCCGCCGCGCCGCGTGCCCACCAATTGGCAGGATCCTGCGAATTGGTCTGTCGCCATTCCGAAAGGACCTTCGATGGCACATCCCGTCGACACGTCGGAACGCATCGCCGCCGAGGCCGTGGCCGTCGCGGCGATCGCCGAGGAGTGCATCGCCGGGAAATCTCCGATCTCGACATGGCATCGCCGCGTGACGGCCGCCCTCGGCATGGTCGGAACCCGTCTGCCGGTGCTCGACTTTGGACGTCGGCCGAAGTTCTTCACCGATCTCGAGGTTCGCGAACGCCTGGTCGAACTGCACCGAGAGGTGACGATCGCCGAAGCGCACGACGACTGTCGGTCGCGCTTCGGCGAGACGCGAACCCCGTCGCGATCGGCTGTGGCGCGTTTCTGGCGCTACCTCGACCGCTTGCAGGGGCGGGACCGACCACGTCGAACCCCACAGAAGGAGACCGCATGATGCAGAACGAACTCGGGATTTCCCGCGTACCCGAAAATTGGCGCAGACTCTGCGGCAATTTTCGCGACCGGCAGTGCCTTGCTCCGCTCGATGCGGCTGCCTCACTCGTTCCAGCGAAGATCTCGGCGGCCGGCCGCATCGATCCGTCCTTCGCCCGCTCACTGCGCCGCCTGTCCGATCGGGGTTCCGTTTCCTCGGATCTCGGTGCCGCGGCCGCCGATCGAGCGGCGGGGATCGACGCCCGCACCGCAGCCGCCCGCCTCGCCGCTCGACCCTGAGAAATTGGGGAAAGAAATTTCCGCATCAACCGCTCTGAACGAGGACTCCACCATGGACGACCCGAAACCGATCCTCGTGAAGGACGGCGAGATCCCACTTCCGCCGAACGAGATGTGGGAAGACCTCGACAACGCCGCCGAGCTTCCGGTGGCGCCCGCTCGGCCTGCCGCCACCAAGACGGTCGCGACGCTCGACTTCACTGGCGGTAAGCCGTGGGAACGACACGTGCCGCTCGACTTCCCCTTCGTGTGGGAGGGGCGGGAGATCGCCACCATCACGGTGCGGCGTCTGACGACGGCGGAGATGGGGGCGATCGTCGAGCGGCACGGCGCCGACTTCGACCAGTGGGACATCTTCGCGGTGATGACCGGTCTGCCGGCCGCCGTGCTTCGCGGTCTCGAATCGGGCGACGGCGATGCGGTCACGGAGGTGGCCTACGATTTTTTGCCCCGATCACTGAAGAAGGGCGGGTGAGCGCCGGCCCGCGCCACTGGCGTTTCTACGTAGCGCGGGTATCGGCGATGTTGTCGACGCCGCTTCCGGCCGTGCTGGCCATGGAATGGTGCGACATGCTGCTCTGGTTCGAAGAAGCCCGGCGGATCGACCGCGAGACCTGGGGGCTGTGGAGGGTCGAGAAGTGACCAATCTGGACGTCTCGATCCGCGCCCGCTTCGTCAATCAGATGGGCGACGGCACCCGGCGCGCGCGGGGGGACATCGACAACGTCGGACGCGCCGTACGCAACCTCGAACGGACCAGCTTCGCCTCTCGCATGTCGGGGCAGTTCCGACAGGTGGCCGACGCCGCGCGGCGCCTCGGCACCGCGATCCGCAGCATCGACGTTCAACGGCTCGGGACGATCGCCGCCGGTATCACCACCGGCATGGCTGCACTGAACCGGGCGCTGGCGGCACCCGCTCAGGCCGACGCCGACTTCATGGACGTGATCATCGATATTGCTCAGAAGGCGGAACTGGGGAAGGACAAGATCGGCGGCCTCGCCGACGAGGTGAAGACGATGGCCGATCGATTGCGCTCGTCACCACTCGCGACCGGTAAGGGAATCGATGTGTTGATGGGTGCCGGCCTCGACCTCGACGTCTCCCGTCTTTTGGTGACACCGATTCAAAAAGTCGCCAAGGCATACCGTGTCGAGACGGCCGAGGTCTCCAAGGCCGTGTTTTCCATGGTCAACAACCTCAAGGTCGCCCCGGCCGACATCGAGGTGGCACTCGGGCGGATTGCACAGGCCGCCGCGGATGGTCGTTACGAAGTGAAGGACTTCGCCGCCGGCCTGCCCACGGTCGCGGCAACCTTGCAGAAGTTCAACCAGACCGGTCTGAAGGGGGTGTCGAGGGGCGCCGCCCTTCTCGAGACGGTGGCCGGCGTCGCCGGGGAGCCCGGTCAGGCGACGACATGGGTCGAACAGATGCTCGACAAGGCCATGTCGCCCGACGTCGTCAGGAACTTCGCCAAGAAAGGCGTCAAAATCGACCAGAGAATTCGCAAGGCAATGAAGGTCGGCGGCGACATCAACGAAGTCATCTACGCCGCGATCATGGAAGTGACCAAGGGCGACGCCACCAAGCTCGTCGATTTCTATGGTGACGAGCAGGCACGCAACGCGGCGGTCGCGCTGATGCAGAACATCAAGAAGTATCGCGAGCTTCGAGACAAGTACGACAAGATTACCTCGCCCGACAAGCTCAACACCGATCTCGAGATACGGACGGAAGGGTCGGGAGCGAAGTTCCGGACCTTCGCCGACCGTTGGCAGGCATTCCAAGAGAGTGTCGGCAAGGGGCTCAACCTGATCCTCGCACCGGCCGTCGATCTGATGGGCCAACTGCTCGATGTGGTGACACGGCTCGCCGAAGCCTTTCCGAGGCTCACCGGTTCGGTCACGTTGTTCGGCGCATCACTCGCAGCGTTCGGCGCCTACAAGACGGCTGTCGGCGTGATCGGTGGCCTCGCCTCGCGTCTCGGCATCGGTTCCGCCGCCGGTGGCGCGGGAGGAGCCGCAGCGGCAGGCGCGGGCGCAGGCGGCGCGGCGGCCATCGCCGGTCGAGCCGGCTTCCTGTCGCGGATGATGCCGTGGCTGGGGCGGGCCGGCATGGTCGGGCTCGGCATCGCTCTCGCGGCCGGCATCGTCGAAGGACTGAACTCGTTCAAGGCTCGCAGCTGGACGATGAAGAGCCGCGGCGAGGGCGAAGAGCGGTTGAGCGATCTTCGCACACAACTGGCGGAGATCGACGCCAAGATCGCGGCGATCGAGACCCGATCGAAGGTGCCGGAGATGGCGCAGAGCCTCACCCAGTCACTGAAGACCGAGAAGGCGCAGATCGAAGCGGAAATCCGCTATATCGAAGAGCAGATGAACCGGCTCGGTGCCTTGAACCCGCGCCCCGAGATCGATACGACGTCGATCGACAAGGCGATCGAGCGCACGAAAGTGCTCCGAGGCGAGTTGCAGGGTCTCGGATCGGCTGGTGGATCGAGCTTCATGGGCAATGTGCCGCAGCCCAAGCCGCGCCCCACGGTTCCCGCGGCGCCGGCTTCACCGGTCGGACGTCAATCGCGCGCCGGCTCGACCGTCATTCACCAACATATCTACGGCGGCGATTCCGCCCGTGTCGCGCGTCTCGCTCAGCGAGAACAGGAACGAGCGATCCGCAGCACGAGGATGGGCGCGTTGCACGAGGGGTGGAGTTGGGCATGACACGTCGGGGCGACGCCGGCCGCCTCACTTCCCCTTGGAAGCAGTGCCTCTCAGTATGCCCAATTCGGGAACGTTGGTGAAAGTGTTCTTGCCGTCCTGGTTGACCGGTGCCCCACACAGGAACTGCGACACGCGTTTCGAAGAGAGAAAGCCGGGGGTTTGACCGCCGCCGAGGTCGTAGTGCAGCGTATGACCGCCGATCACCCCGGTACTGTCGTCGTAGGTTGGAATGCGGGTCGGTCGATCCGGAACGCGAAGCGCGAGGTGAAGGCCCGTCGTCCATCCTCGTGCCAGCCGGTGCGGCGCAAATTCGATGCCCGTTTCCGCCCGGACCTCGACGAGTTCGGACCAATAGTAGTCATCGCCGAGCGGGCGGCACGCCTTGCGGAACGAAGCGATTGCTCGCAGAACTTCGTCTCGGGAAAAGCCGCTCCCCTCGATCAAGAGAGGAGGTTCGGCGCTCAGAACCGGCGTGCTCGAGGCTCCCAAGAGCACCAGAAAGGCCAAGGCCAACTTACGCATCGGCGTCCCTCGGATTGACCGGGACAGGATACGGATGCTCATGTCGTGTGTCGAGCGAATGCGCTACCCTCTGCTGCGCCCAAGCGCCGTTCCGGAATGGGCGACCTTGCTGCCATCCGATCTTGCGCGCTCGGCCATTCGATTTTGCGCGCTACAGGCGGAATTAAACCGGATTTCGCCGAACTAAGCCGAATAGACGGCGGAAAACGGGTGTTTTCGACGAAGGCACGGCGAGCGCTTCGAAAACGCGTCATTTGGCACCAACCCAGCACCAGCAAACCGATCGCGCAATTGAAAATGGCACTCACCGAAGAGCCGTAGGTTGGTATCCCGCGCGCTCGCACATGATGAGGTATGCCTGTGACTTCGTAGACCCGTCCGAGGCAATGCCGGTCAGATAGGCGCTTTCGACCTCGCCGTTTTTGAAACCAACGAGAGAAAGATACGGAGATCTGCCGACGAAGCCGCCAAACGAGTTCCGCGCATTGATTGCACCGCAGTATGTGACGGCCCCATTCGGGTCTATCGGCGGCAGAATCCATGCCCACGAAAATGATGCCGACGCCGGATCCTTCAAATCGGCTGCAAGATATCCGGAAATCACCTTCTTCTCGCGCTCTGTCAACTCACGCGCAGGCCCCCTCGGCTCGAGAGGTGGCGGCTGAGGCGTAGTAACGCAACCCGCAAGCAAAACGGCCATCAAGACAACAAAATACCGCATATTCTCCCCAGTTCTGTAATTTATGCACCATGAAGCCTATAGACATCAGTTAGTCCACCTCATGACATGTCGATATATTTGTTCAATCTGCGTGGCGTCTAGTTCAGTCAGGGATTCGGCGCCAAACTCACTCGCCATATAGGCTTTCCTCCTGGCGGTGCCGTCGGAGAACTCGTGGCAGCGGGCCTGGATGGCCTTGATGCGCTGTTTGATGAAGTCCTCGCCGAGCTTCTTCGGGGCCGACTTCGCGCTCATGACCCGCGCCCGACTGGTCGTCAGATACTTGCGGGCCTCGTCGAACCGATCAGCTGGAAGTTCATGGTAGGAATTGATCCTGAAGTGAGTCTTGAACGCCTTCCAGACCGCAGCAAAGCTTCTCGGGCTCCTGAGAATCTTCTTCTCTGTCTCCACGATACCTTCAACCAGCTCCTTGAGTATGAAGCGCTGTTCGGCGTCGATGACGCCGTCGCCAGTCTTGACGACGACGCGGGTCTTCGGCGCCGATGGAAAGTTCATGATGTTGTTCGTGACCGTGTTGCCGTCTCCGACGACGTTTCCAACACCAGATATGATTACTTCTTTCGGCTTTGGCTTGCGCGGCAAGCGCTTTTTGACCGCATCGAATGGGGTCGTTTCTTCAAGAAGCTTTCTTATCTCAGACTTTCTATCGGTATCACCGTCGCTTCCCATTGTTTCCCCCGGAATTTCTAGGCGACCAATCTCAACAGGCGACCGACGACACGCGTAGCGATGCCGTCGGTGGGTTCCTGCGCACGTGCGGCTTCCTCCATGCAAAACGCGTAGGCCTCGGCGATGAACCGGCCGCGCCGGCGTGGGTCCATGCGGCGATCGTGGCGGACCAACCACTCCTCGAGCATCGTTTCGATCTCGGCGATCAGGTCGACGTCGATCTCGTCGCGCTTCGCGCGTGGATCGCCGTCGCTGGGCGGAATCGGGTGCTTCACAGCAGGAAACGGGCCGGACGCCCCGTACTGGCCCGTTAGGAGCCACCCAACGTCACAACCCAGTAAGGCGAGCTTCTGCAGGTGCTCTGTTTTGGGCTCTGAGACGCCAGTCTCATGATTGCGAATTGTTCCCGCAGGGATGCCGGACTGATCTGCCAGCGCATCCCTGCTCAGGCCGATTGATTCGCGCCACATCCGAAGGCGAGTTCCGGCTTCTGACGGCTCAGTCATGGGGAAGACCGCCCAAAAGAGGGTCCGCAGAGTTCGGTTCCATCATTGGAAATTCCGATTATGCGCCAACCGACTATCCATATCTGTGATGTCGAACGCCCGCCCCTCAAGATGGAACGCCCAAATATGGGTTGACATCACATTTTTGGGTTGCCATGGTCCACATCATGTCCAAAAACACTCCAAGCCTCGACATCCCCAAGAGACCCACGGAGCGCAAGCAGTGGATCCTCTTCCAGCTGAAGCTCAAGGGCTCGAACTTTCGAGCCCTCGGGCGCGAACTCGGTTGCTCCCACCAGGCCGTCGCCTGGGCGGCGGCGGGCAACGCGTCGATGGAGATCGAAGCGGCGATCGCCGCCAAGATCGGCATCCGCCACGTCGACCTGTTCTGCGAGCACTTCGACGACCAGGGGGAGCGCATTCCCCTTGCACGTCCAAGGCAACGCAAGGGTAAGCCGCAGACGGAAAATGGCAACGTCTATTCGCGCGAGGTGGCCTGACATGGTCGCCGCACCGGACATGACGGCCAGCGAACGGCGCGACCGCGAGGCCCTCTGGGATCTCCGGAGGCCGAAGAAGATCGGCTCGAACGGCAGTGTCGATCAGTGGATCGCGCGCCTCCCGCGCACCGAGTTCGTCGTGCCGATGCTCGAGGCGACCTTCCCCGCGGACGTCGCGGAATGGACGGCCGATCCCGATCTGCATCTCCGGCACACGACCTTCATCTGGGCCTGGACCGAAGAGGCGCGCCTCGTCGCATCGCGGATCGCACTGTCGATCGCCGAGACCGGCTTCGCATGGATCTGCCGCTCGGAGATTCCCGGCCTCGCCATTCAGTTGGGCCGGGCTCACCGGCTCTCCATCATCGGCGGAGGGCGCGTCTCCCCGTTGATCCACGGTCGATCGGAGGACGAATGATGCCCTCCGTTCGTCACCGACTTTCCGCGCCGCATCCCCTCAACGGGGGCGAACCGCCCCGAGCGGCGCGCACTGCGGGGGAGGCGGTCCGCCCCGTCTCCCCCGCCATCACCATCGTCGCCGACGTGTCGCGCGCCGCCCTGGAGGTTGCCGTGCTCGTCTCGTTCATCGCCGCGGTCCTGGTCTGGGCCGAGGTGTTCCTCAGGAGGCAGTGATGACGATGAAGTCTGTTCACTCCATCCGTCTGGCGATCGGCCGCGTGCTGTGGTGGTTCGTCGGCCCCGCTCACAACGAAGCCGATCGCATCACCTACGAGAACAGCGTGATCGGGCGCTTCCACCGCCGGCAGCGTGAAGAACTCAAAGCGGAATCGGAGCGTCGTCGTCGAGCTTCTTCTGCAGCGACGGCACCCCAAGAATCGTGAACGCCTGAGCGCGGAAGTCACGAGCCAACTCATCGAGTTCTTCGTCGTTTCCCTCCCCGAAGAGACGCCTGATCTCCGGATCAATCGTCTCGGAGATCTTCTCGATGATCCCCGGTTCGACGGTTTCGAGGCCACGTAGAGCGACTTTCAGGATGTGTGAAATCGCCATCACCTGCGTGTCCAGCAGCACGATCCGTGGATGTGAGGCCTCCAGCATTTCCGTCCCTCCGACTCGGTTGGTTGCACATCCAGTCTGAGGACACGCGTCACCTGCGTCGAGTGGTGAGAAGGCGGGGGCTGACCCGCATGTTTCCTCCCAGACTTCCCCGGGCGGGCGACCGCCCAGGGCCTTTCCCAGAGGTCGATCAGTCCATGCCATCCCGCGACGATCCTCGTCAGACGCACTTCCTCGACGCCTTCGAGGCAGCCGAACAGCCGGAACAGCCGGCAGACGGCAGCCTCGCGATGGCGGCGGAGGTGTGCGCGGCGCTCGGCCGGGCGATCAAGGACTGTCCGTCGTCGCGATCGGAGATCGCCGCCCGGATGAGCGACCTCGTCGGCGAGCCGATCTCGGAGCACATGCTCAACAAATGGACGAGCCGGTCGAGCGACAACTGGCGCTTCCCGTTCGAGTTCGCCGCCGCCTTCGAGGTGGCGACGGGATCGCAGGCTCTGCAGCTCCTGCTGGCGCGCCGGCGGGGCACGCTGATCATGACCCCGAAGGACGGCCGCGACGCCGAGATCGGCCGCGCCCAGCGCGAGCTGAAAGAGGCTCAGAAGCGCCTGCAGGCCCTGATCGGAGGTGCGCGATGAGCACCTTCACGATCAAACAGATCGCCGAAGCGCTCGGAGTAACCGAGCGAGGCTCAACAAAGCGTGCGAAACGTGAGGGATGGGCCTATTCGGAGGTCTCCGTTCTCGGCGGCCGCCAGCGCCTCTATTCTCCGATCGACCTCCCCTCCGACGTCCGCGACGCGCTCGTCGCCCATGCCCTGCGTCGTCGTCCGGAACCCTCGACCGGCCTCGTCGTCGCCGAGCCTGCACCGGTTCCGACCGTTCCGACCGAACATCCGGTCCAGGTGCTGTCGGACCTGAAGAGCTGGCAGCGCGCGATCATGACGGCCCGGCTGATCCTGGTCCGCGAGGTCGATCGTCTGTCGCGCCTCGGCGGCAAGATGCGGGCGATCGCCTCGATCGTCGACGGCGGCAATGCCGGAACGCTGGCGGCGGACCTTCAGAAGGCCGTCGCCAGCGCCAACGCCAAACAGGGCCGCCGCGCCCCGCTGTCGGTCACCAGCCTGCGCCGCTGGGTCGACGACTTCCATGCGGCCGGAGACGATCCGGCTGCGCTCGCACCGGCGCCGAGCCCGCGCGAGCAGCGTGTTCCGCCCGAATGGCTGGCGGATTTCCTGGACTTCTACGCGTTGCCGTCGAAACCGTCGGTCGCCCGAGCCGCCGCCGAGGTGGCCAAGCGCCGGCCCCACGTCGCGCTGCCGCCGATCCGTACCATCCAGTGGACGGTGGCGAAGATGCCGGCGATCGAGCGGGCGAGGGGTCGCCTCGGGCCACGCGCGCTTCGCCAACTGAAGGCCTTCGTCCGCCGCGACGTCTCCGATCTCTGGCCGACCGCGGTCTATGTCACCGACGGCCACACCCACCACGCGATGGTCGCCCACCCGCTGACCGGCAAGCCGTTCCGACCGGAGATCACCCACACGATCGACGTGGTCACGAGGCGGGACGTCGGCTGGTCGACATGGCTCGCCGAGAACACGTGGGGGACGGTGGATGCTCTACGCCACGCCTTCACCACCTCCGGCATCCCGGACATCTGGTACGTCGACAACGGAACCGGGTTCAACAACGCCGTCTTCGACGACCATCTGATGGGCCTCCTGTCCAGGTTCGACGTCGAGAAGCACACCGGTCTGCCCTATCGGTCGCAGGCGCGCGGCGTGATCGAGCGCCATCACCAGAACTGGATCGAGGCGGCCCGGCTGTTGCCGTCCTATGTCGGCGTCGACATGGATTCCGAGGCCCGCAAGCGCATCGACAAGCGCATCGCCTCGGACATCGAAGAGCGCGGATCGAGCCCGCTTCTCCAATCGTGGTCGGAGTTCATCGACTGGATGGGCAACGAGGTCGCCGCCTACAACGACCGGCCCCACTCGTCTCTCAGGAAGATCATCGATCCAGAGACCGGCAAGCTCCGCCACCAGTCACCGAACGAGGCATGGCAATCGTGGATCGACCAGGGGTGGAGCCCCGATGTCGTCGATGCAGGCGATGCCGACTTCCGTCCGCAGGAACGGCGCCGGGTCAACCGCGCCGAGATCCAGCTCTTCACCAACCGGTACTTCGCCGTCGAGCTGGAAGAGTTCCACGACCGCGATGTTCTGGTCGCCTACGACATTCACGACGCCTCCAAGGTCTGGGTATCGACCCTCGACCAGCGCCTCATCTGCGTCGCCGGCTATCAGGGCAATTCGGTTTCCTATTTCCCGCGCTCGGTCGCCGAGCAGGCTCACGAGAAGCGCGTCGAAAACCGCCTGAAGCGGGTCGAGCGCAAGCGCATCGCCGTCGCCGAAGAAGGCCGCGCGCCGACCCTGACGCTCGCGGCGTCTCGATCGGAACCGATCGCGCCGGCTGCGGAGGCGACCCACGTCGTGTTGGAGGTGGTCGCCGACAACCCGCCGGCAGCCACCGGGCCGGAGAAGCGGCCCAACTTCATCGACGACGTCGACATGGCGAAATGGCTCCTCGCCCACCCCGCCGAGATCACCACCCACGACGCCCGACATCTGTTGGAGCGTCTCCGCTCCACAACCTTCCGGCTGCGGCTCGAGGCGGATCACGTCGATCCGACGGCCCTCGCAACGCAGCTGAAGCCCCTCGCTTCGCAGGAGAGCAGATCGTGAAGAACACCTTCGTCATCACCACGAACGTCCGCGAGTTTCTCGCCGGATACGAGCGCGTCGAGAAGCGCGCCGCCGTCGAGAAGTGCTTCATGACGGTGGAAGGCGAGCCCGGTCGAGGCAAGACTTCGGCGGCCGAATGGTTCGCCGCCCAGAACGACCTCCCGTTCATCCGCGCCAAGCGTGAATGGGTGTCGCGCTGGCTGCTCGAAGACCTTCTCGACTGCCTCGCCGCCGAGCCCGATCGCACCTTCAAGGAGATGTACCGGCAGATCGTGCGGGTGCTCGCCGACCGCGCCGCTTCGGCGCGAGCCGCAGGCAACCCCTACGCCGTGATCATCGACGAGGCCGACCACATCATCCGCTCGGAGAAGATGATGGAGACGATCCGCGACATCACGGACGCCGTCGAGGTCCCGTTCATCCTGGTCGGGATGGGGCGCATCACGAAGGGTCTCACCCGCTACAAGCAGATCTCGTCCCGTGTCTCCGCCGAAGTTCCGTTCAGGGCGCTGACCCCGGAGGACACGCGCCAGATCATCGTCGGGCGCGCCGAGGTCGGAGTCGAAGACGACCTCTGCCTCTACCTGCACAAGGCGTCGAACGGCTACGCCCGGGAAGTGCTCGAGGGGATCGGTGCGATCGAGCGCGTCGGTAGGCGCCTCGGACGGGCCGTCGCCCTCTCCGACATGGACGGCCAGTCCCTCATCACCGACCGCTCCACCGGCAAGACCTTGATCGTGAGGGCTTCGTGATGGCCGGCGACGGATCGCGCCAGATGGCGCTGGTCGAACTGCTGGCGCCGGGGCCGTGCCTGACCACGGCGGAGATGGTCGAACGCACCGGAATGACCCGCAACGACGTGGCGGATGCCTGCGTTCGCCTCGTTCGCCGCGGTTGGGTCGACCGATTGGAGCGCGGCTGCTTCACGCTGTCCGCGGAGGGACGTCGGGCTCATGCCGCGGGCGAGAGCATCACTTCGGCGCCCGGCCATCCGTTGACCCAGCGGGCGCGACGGCCGAAGCGGCGCACGTTTCGGGACCGCGTGTGGACGGCAATCCGCATGGCGAAGAAGTTCGATCTCGGTCGGATCGAAGAGTTGGTCGACGTGCCGGCGCATCGCTCGGGACGCTTCGTGAAGGCGCTCACTCGGGCGGGCTATCTCTCCGAGTTGAGGCGTGAAGCCGGGGAGGCGCCGACCTCGAACGGTTTCAAGCGCTGGCTGCTCGTCGACGATCCCGGTCCGGCCACGCCGATCCTGAAGACCGACGGCCGCCTCTGGGACCCGAACCGTCGGGAATTCCGGGGGGGCGAACGATGAACCGTGGACCGTCCGCCGGATATCGGTCGACCGACCATTGCGCCACGGCGAGGGAAGCCTGGGGCGCCGACGCCCCGGATTGGATCATCGCGCTCGCATCCAAGGCGAACGAGATCGGCCTGAAGCGCGTCGGCGACCTGATCGGATACAGCGGATCGAGCATCTCCGAGACCATTTCGAAGAAGTTTCGAGGCCGCTTCGACAAGGTCGAGACGGCGGTCCGTGGTGCCCTGATGGGTCTCACCGTGGAATGCCCGGGCCTCGGCAGGGCGATCGGTGTCGATCGCTGCAGTGCCCAGCAGAAACGACCCTTCTCCTCATCCAGCCCCATGGCTGCGCGCCTTTCGCGCGCCTGCCGGACCTGCCCCAACCGCGAGGTGAAATCATGATGGTCTCGCAGCCTGCGTCGGCGACGATCGCCGCGCTCACCGAACATCTCGTCGAAGAGCTGGCGTCGCGCCCCTCACCCGAACCGGTGGTGATCCGCCGTGGTGTCGTCGCCCTGATCGTGTCGGCCCTCGCCGACGTCCGTGACCAGATCGAGGCGCTCGAGGAGGGCGCCGCCGCGGCCGACCGGCTGACCCAGGAACTGGCGATCGTCCGGGCGGATCGCGAGCGGTGGCGCCTCGCGTCCGAGGCCTATCACGCCGCGTGGGGACGGGAGGTCGATCATCGGCGCTCGCCCTACCAGCCGATGGACAAGGGGTGTCTCGAGCGGCTCCACCGCCGCGGCGTGGTCGTCGATCTCTCGGAAGTTTTCCGTCGCGAGCGTGCGCAGCCGGGGCCGGCCCCGGAAGGCGGTGCGGCATGAGAAATCTCACAGTGCTCGACGGCTACCGTCTGGTCGACCGCGCCACCGTTGCGATCTGGGGAGGTCCCGGAGCGCCTGATTCCGGCGTGTTTCTCATCCCCTGTGCTGCGAGTGGACGCGATCTTCGCGTCATCGCCTCAGCGAACGACGGATGGGATCACGTCTCGGTCTCGTTGCAGAATCGATGCCCGAACTGGTTCGAGACGGAGCACGTCAAGAGGTTGTTCTTCCGTGACGACGAGACGGCGATGCAGTTGCACGTGCCACCGTCGGATCACGTGAATTTCCACCCTTTCTGTCTTCATCTGTGGCGGCCGCAGAATGCCGACATCCCACGCCCGCCCGCCGGCCTCGTTGGCGCGCCTCCCACCTTCAAGGAAGGCGGTGCGGCATGAAGATCCGTACCGTCTTGGGCTCTGCGGGGCTCACCGTGGCGCAGTACGACGCCCTGCGCGCCGCCAGCCGCGGGCCTCTGCACCGGGTGCGCGGCGGGTTCCGGCCGCGCGGCAGCCTGTCGCCGATCCGCACGGTCGTCGTCGAGCGCCTCGCAGCGGTCGGTGCCGTCGAAATCCAACCGCTCGCCGCGGTGATCACCGCCGAGGGTTCGCGCGTCCTCTCCGACCTGGAGGGCCGCTGATGAAACCGGTCACCACGTTCCCGGCGATCGTCGAGGCGGTCTGCGCGCGCTACGAACTGCGCCGCGAGGACCTGTTCGGCCACCGACAGACGAGCGAAATCGTTCGAGCCCGACACGTCGCGATGTGGCTCTGCCGCCGCGCGGCGGGCCTCACACTCGCCGAGATCGGCCTCAGGCTCGGCGGTCGCACGCACGCGGCGGTCATCTACGGGTGTCGGACGATCGACGAGGCGCTCGGATCGGACGGCGAGCTGCGCCACGACCTGGAGACCATCACGGCCTGCCTCCAGGCGGTCGGATCCGCCGATGCGATCGACGTCCGGCTCTGCCTCGACGCCGATCCGCTGCAGCTCGCGCTCCTCATCTGCGCCAACCCGCGCGCCGTCCACAGCGTCTCGCTCGACGACATCCGCTCGCTCGCCCGTTGCCTCGTCGGCATGGCGATCGATGCCGGCGCGCTCACCCCGGACGGATCGGCCACCGCCGACCCGACCGATCGCACTCTCGCGGCCACGGAGGCCTGACATGCACGAGATCACCACCCACGCCACCCCGATCGAGACGATCGGTGACAACAGCTACATGCGCGATCCCCGCGGCGCCCTGATCCCGCTGGAGACGATCGGCACGCAGGATCTGCTCTCCGACGAGCTGATCGGCAAGGTCTTCGTCTATGCTTCGGAACTGTCGGCGCAGATCGCCCGGTTCAAGCGGCACACGTTCGACGACCTGACCGCGTTTCAGGATCTGCTGGCGCAGGAGTACGGGGTCGCCCGGTCGGAGAAGTGGAAGGGCAACTACACGCTGACGTCAGTCAACGGCTGCAAGAAGGTGGTCGTCGCGATCGCGGAACGCATCGACTTCGGCCCCGAACTGCAGGTCGCGAAACTGCTGGTCGACGAGTGCCTGATCGAGTGGTCGGCGGACAGCAGCGCCAACCTCAGGACGATCGTCAATAGAGCGTTCGCGGTCGACCAGCAGGGCAAGATCAACAAGGCGGAGCTGTTCTCGATCTTGCGGCTCGAGATCGACGACGAGCGCTGGAAGCGCGCGATGGGCGCGATTCGGGACTCGATCAGGGTCACCGGAACGAAGGAGTACGTGCGCTTCTACGAACGCCCGACGGCCGACGCGCCGTGGGTGCCGGTCGTCCTCGACATCGCCGCGCTGTGAGGGAGGGGAACCGATGGCTACTCCTCGAGAACAGGAAATTCTGTCGGCGCTCACCACTGCGTTCGAGGCCGGGCACCGCGCCATCGTGGTGACGATCGCCGAGGACGACGTGGCGGAGACGATGTCACTGAAGATGCGATCGACGCCGGTCTCCGTCGGCGTGTTGCACGCGACCGCAATGGTCCTCGTCGAACGGGCCATCGTGCGGGCGGTCGACATCACCGATGGCTCTGCCGGAGGGGCGTTGCCGCATCTGCGCGACGCGCTCCGCTCGCTCCAGGCGGCGGAGCAGGCTCGGAGCGAGCCGGTCGACCCCGTGATCGGGAGGGCCTGACCATGTTCGTCGTCCTCTGGATCTTTTCCATCGTCTTCGCCGCCGGCGTCAGCTTCGTCCTCGGCGGGGTCTTCGCCTCGTCCGACACGTGAACCACCGAGAGAGGAGCATCCCATGCCCAAGAAATCCGCCAACCCGATCGACGTCCATGTCGGCAGCCGCGTGCGTCTGCGCCGGATGATGACCGGTCTCAGTCAGGAACGCCTCGGCGAACACCTCGGCGTCACCTTCCAGCAGGTCCAGAAGTACGAGAAGGGCACCAACCGGATCGGCGCGAGCCGCCTGCAGGCGATCGCCCGGGTGCTGGCGGTCCCGGTGTCGTTCTTCTTCGAGGACGCGCCCGGCGGCCTGCCGATCGCCGGCGTCGAGACCTTCGACCGGTCGGCGACCGACCACGTCGTCGAGTTCCTGTCGAGCTCGGAGGGTCTGGCGCTGAACCGCGCCTTCGTCCGGATCAGGGATGCGAAGCAGCGCCGCAAGCTGGTCGAACTGGTCGCGGCGATCGCCGGCATCGAAGCCGAGATCGATCTCGCCGAGGCCGCCTGACCGACGCTGGGTGCCGGCCTTCGGGCCGGCCCCTCCCCATCGGTCTTTCTCGCGAGAGGCCGGCGGCGAGGGTGGAAGGAAACCAACATGTTTAACGATTTCGACGACTTCGACTTCGACGACCTCGGCATGCGCCTGAAGCCGAAGGCAGCCGACCTCGTCATGACGACCATCAAGATGGGCCGCTCTCAAACCGAGCGCGTCCAGTTCAACTTCGCTCCGGCCATTCTCGAGGAAATCCGGGGCTCCCGCTACTCGATCGGATTCGCCGTCTCGCGCCGATCGGGGGTGAGGGCCTTCCGGATCAAAGCGGACGATGCCGGTCGCTTCGAAGCGACCAAGCCGGGACGTGGCGATCGGCGGCTTCTGCGTTGCCCGCTTCCTCCGGTCGGTGTCGTGTGGGCGGAGGGTTCGGCTCTGCCGGAGTTCTACGTCGACCGCGTCGGACGCCAAATCCTCGTAGAGGTGCCCGACCTGTTCTTGCAGAAGGTGAGAGCGCTCCCGAAACCGGATTACGCGGCAGGCGGAGATCACCGGCCCGGATCGGCCTCGCGCCGGGACGACGAGGAGGTCCGGATCGCTGTGGATCGCCGGATCAAAGAGCTGCTCGGTGCGAACGGAACGATGCCGAGAGTGATCGGAGGCCTGTCGTTCACACCTTCCGAACGGGAAATCCTCGCGACGCTGCTTTCCCATTCTCAGGTCTCTCGCGATGGCCTGCTCGCGGCCTGCCACGATCCAGAGAAGGGCGAAGACGACAGGGATCCGCAGATCGTCAGTGTCTTCCTGTCCAAGATGAAGCCCCGGCTCACTCGCCTCGGCATCTCGATCGAGAACATCGGCGGAGGCGCGTTCCGGATGCCCCTCGACTCCAAGACGCGCCTCCGGGCTTTGGCGAAGGAGAACGAGGCATGACCTGGATCACCCGCTCCCTACCGCCCGAGGCTGAAGATCCGCCTCCCGAGCCGCCCGGAGAGATCGCCCGGCTCGAAGCCGAGCGGGCGCAGCTCTCCGCCGAGGTCCGTCGCGGCATCCGCTCCCGGCGACAGGAGCGGATC
>CALFRR010000263.1 GCA_937919435.1 uncultured Alphaproteobacteria bacterium
GGCGCGGCGTCTCCGGGGCTTCGTAGGCGGCGGGCGCCGACGGACGGCGCGGCGCTTCCCAGCGGGCGACCGGCTCGGGAGCCGGGGCCGGCGTCGGAGCGGGCGCCGGACGGGCACCGACCGCACGGGAGACGTCGAGGGTCGCCGACTGGCGGCCGACCAGGCTCGACAGCTCGGACAGCGCCTTCAACTGGTCGGAGACGACCCGGCGCAGCTGAGCGGTCGATTCCTCGGCCTCCTTGGGCAGTTCGAAGACGCCGCGGCGCAGCTCGTGACGGGTGGTCTCGAGCTCGTTCTGCATGAGGCGGGCGGCCTCGCGCATCTTCTCGGTGGCTTCGGCGAAGCGGTTGGTGGTCTCGCCCACCGCGCGGCTCATCTCGGCGGTCATCGCCACCTGAGCCGCCCGCAGCGCCTCGACCGACCGGGCTCCCTGGGTGTCGGCGGTCGAATGCAGGGTCTCGAGCTGGCCGAGGACCGAGCGCATCGCCTGTTCGGCACCGCTGGTCAGCGCCGCTCCGACGTCGCGGGCGCGCGCCTCGGCGGTGTTCAGGGTGTCGCCGATCAGGCCGGTGAAGGCCTGCATCAGGTTCTCCACCGCCTGGGTCTTGTCGACCAGACCGGCGGCGAGTTCCTCGAGGCTGCGGCGGCGCTCTTCGACCGTGGTCTCCAGCACCCGGTTGGCGTCGCCGACCAGACGGGCGGCGGCGGTCAGGCCGCGGGCCTGCTCGTCGAAGCGCGAGGTGAGGGCGGCGACGTCGGCGAGCACCGTCTTGGAGGTGTGCTCGAGTGCGGCGACCTGCCCGGAGACCGCCTCGGTGACCCGGCGGGTCTCGCCGAGCGCGCCTTCGACGACGCCGCGGACCTCTTCGGTGCGGCTGCCGAGGTTCTGCTCGATCAGGTCGAGGTTCTCGCCGGCCCGGTTCAGGACCGAATGCAGCGTCAGGTTGGCGTTGGTCAGCCGCTCGAGCAGCGTGCCCATGTCGTCGCGCAGGCGATCGGAGGCCTCGGAGACCACGCCGACCGCGTCGCGGCTCTTCTGTTCGATCGCCGCCACCAGCTGCTCGCGGGCGTCGGTGACCAGACGGGTGGCGTCGAGGCCCTGGCGGGCGACCGCCTCGGTGAGGTCGCGGCCCTTGCGGTCGAGGCTCTCGACCAGGATCTCGCGGGCCTGACCGATCTTGTCGGTGATGTCGGCGACACGGCCGTCGACGGTCTCGCCGAGGGTCCGGGAGACTTCGCCGGCGCGGATGACGAACTCGTCGGAGCGCGCTGCGAGGGCGCTGACCAGCGCTTCGCCACGGCCGCCGAGGATGTCGGCGAGCTGGCCGGTGCGGCGGTCGAGTTCGTCGACGATCGAGCCGGCCCGGCCGACGATGGTCTGCTCCAGCACCTCGGTGGAGGAGCCGATGCGGATCGCGGCGGCCTCGATCGAACCGGCGACCTGATGGGCGGCCTTCTCGGCCTCCACGCCGAGGGTGTCGGCGACGGCGGCGATGCGGTCGCCCATCACCCGGTCGAGCGTCGCGGTGCGATCGTCGAGAGTGTGGGCGGCCTCGACGACGGTCCGGCCGATGGTCGTGGTGATCGCCTGGGTCCGCTCCTGGATGATCCGGTCGAAGGCCGCGGTGCGACCGTCGAGGGCGGTGGCGGCCTCGTCGAGGCGGCTGCCGAGGGTCTGGTCGAGCGTGCCGAGGCGTTCGCCGAGCAACTGGTCGAGGGCCGCGGTGCGCGTGTCGATGGCGCCGGTGGCGGCGTCGAGACGGCTGCCGAGGTTCTCGGTGAGCGCGCCGAGGCGTTCGCCGAGCAGACGATCGAGGGTCCGGGTGCGTCCGTCGAAGGCACCGACGGCGGCGTCGAGCCGGGCACCGAGAGCTTCGGTACGTCCGTCGAGGGAGCCGACGGCGGCATCGAGCCGGGCGCCGAGGGTCTCGGCACGTCCGTCGAGGGCCGCGACGACCGCGTCGAGACGGCTGCCGAGGGTTTCGGTGCGGCCGTCGAGAGCACCGACGGCGGCGTCGAGCCGGTTGCCGAGGGTCTCGGTGACGGCGCCGAGGCGGTCGTCGAGGATCCGGTCGAGCACCGCGGTGCGCGAGGCGAGGGTGTCGGCGATCTCCATGACCCGGGCGCCGAGGGTGCCGTTGATCTCGGCGACCCGGTCGGCGAGATGTCCGGTGACCTCTTCGGTGCGGGCGGTGAGGGTCTTCGACACTTCGTCCATGCGCTGGTCGAAGGCGGTGGTGACCTGGGTGTGGCCGTCCTTCAGCGCGACGGTGATGTCGCGGGTGCGCTCCATCAGCGTCTCGGAGATCAGGCGGCCGCGCTGGTCGAGGGCCTCGTCGATGCGCTTCACGCGGCTGTCGACGGTCTCGGCGAAGGCCGCCGTCTTGGCGTCGAGATGGACGGTGATCTCGCCGGCGCGGGTGACGATCGCCTCGGAGAAGGCGGCTGCACGCTGGTCGAGCGCGGAGCCGATCTCCTCGACCTTGGCCTCCATCGACAGGCCGAAGCCGCCGAGGCGCTGGTCGAGGCTCTCGGCGAGGGCGCCGGTGCGCTCCTCGACGACGCGGCCGAGAGCGACGGTGCGGGCGTCGAGGGTTTCGGCGAGGGTCGCGGTGCGCGACTCCAGCATCTCGACGACGTTGCCGAAGCGGCCGTCGACGAGGCCGCGCATCGCCTCGGTGCGTTCGCCGAGGCTCTCGACGAGATCGACGGCGCGGACGTTGACCAGCTGGTCGAGCATGTGCAGGCGGTCGCCGAGATCGCCGGTGACGACGGCACCGCGTTCGGCGATCGCCTCGGCGATGCGGCCGCCGGTCTCCGACATCCGCTCGGTGATGGTCTCGCCCTGATTGGCGACGAGCCGGGCGACTTCGGCGCCGGCCCGGCCGAGACGCTCGGCGAGGTCGGTGGTGCGGCGGACGAGTTCGTCGCCGACGCCGGCGAGCGACTGGTCGAGGCTCGCGCGGAAGCCGGCGGCACGGTTCTCGAGCAGGTCGTCGAGGTGGCTGCCGGTCTCGCCGAGGCGGCGCTCCAGCTCGGCACCGTGGACGACGATCGACTGGTAGATCTTCTCGCCGGTCTCGCCCAGACGGTCGGCGAGTTCGCCGCCGCGGGTCGAGATGGTCTCGGCGATGTGGCTGCCGGTCTCGTCGAGGCGTTCGGTGATCTCGGCGCCGCGCAGCGACAGATCGACGACCAGCGACTGGCCGGTGCTCTTCAGGGCTTCGGCGACTTCGGTCGCCCGCTCGCCGATCGCGTCGACGACGTCGCCGCCGGTGCGGGTCAGGGTCTCGGTGACGGCGCGCGAATGAGCGGTGAAGACGTCGTTGATCTCGGTGCCGGCGCGGGCCAGCGTGGTGGCGACCTCGAGGCCGCGCGACGAGATCATCTCGACGACGTCGGTGCCGGTCTTCGACAGGGTGCGGTCGATCTCGGCGGCGCGATCGCGCAGCTCGACGTTGACCGCATGGCCGCGGGTCTGGATCGTGTCGGCGATCAACTGGCCGGTCGACGACAGGCTGTCGGTCAGCGAGTTGCCGGTCGCCGACAGGGTGCCGATCAGGGTGTCGCCGGTCTGGCGCAGGGTGGCGGTGAGTTCGGCGCCGGTGGTGCCGAGCGAGGAGGTCAGCCCGGTGCCGGTCTCCGACAGGGTGCGGTTCAGCGCCTCGCCGGTCTCCGACAGGGTGCGGGTGACGGTCTCGGCCCGTTCGGTCAGGGTATCGCCCATCCGGCGGACGGTGTCGGTGAGCTGGCCGGTGTGGCGGGTCAGATCGCCGACGATGCGCTCGCCGGTGTCGGCCAGCGTCCGGGTGACCTCGTCGGTGCGGCCCTCGAGGGTGACCACCAGACGTTCGGTGCCTTCGGTGAGGCGGCTCGACAGCGCGTCGGTGCGCTCGGTCAGCGTGGAGAACAGCGTCTCGGTGCGCTCGGCGAGCGTCGCGGAGAGGCCGTCGCCCATCGACCGGACGGTCTCGGTCAGACCTTCGGTGCGGGTGGTCAGCGTCTCGACGATCTGATCGCCGGTCCGGTTCAGCGTATCGGTGAGCTCGAAGCCCTTCATCGACAGGGTCTCGGCGGCGAGCTGGCTGGCCGCGGCGAGGCCTTCGGTGACCGAGCGGCCGGTGTCGGCGATCTTCTCGACGACCGCGCCGGCGCGGCTGTCGAGCAGGCCGACGACGCCGTCGACGGTCGAGGTCAGACGGGTGTTGATCTCCTCGCCCTTCTCGGAGAGCGAGCCGACCAGCGTCCTGGTCGCGGTGTCGGTCGCCTCGGCGATGCGGTCGCGGGTCGACATCAGGTCGCCGGCGAAGGCTTCGTGGGCACCGGAAATGGCGGCGCGGACGCGCTCCGAATTGTTGACGATCGCTTCGCGCTGGTTGACCAGTTCCTCGATCAGCGACCGGACGCGCAGCTCGTTCTCGCCGTAGGCGCGCTCGAGCGACGACACCTCGTTGTGGACCATCACCTCGATCTCGCCGGCGCGGGCGACCACCCGCTCGAGACCGTCACCGACCGCCGCCATCTCGCGACGGATCGCCTGGCCGACGGAGACCACGGCCTCCTGGGCGTTGGCTTCCGGCTCGGCGAGCCGCATGGCGATCTCGGTCATGGTGCGGGCGGTGGCGCGCAGTTCGCGGGCCCGGCGCAGCAGAATCGAGAAGGCGAAGAACAGGGCGACCGGCAGGAACACCGCGAGCGCGGTCCAGACGATCCGCGGATCGCGCAGCAGCGCGAGCGGCTCGCCGGCCGGCGCGAGATCGCGGCCGAAGGCGGTCCAGGCGAGCCAGCCGCCGCCGCCGATCCACAGGATCGAGACCAGCATGGCGGTCCAGTGCGGCCCACCGGGGGTCTGCGGGGTCAGATT
>CALFRR010000264.1 GCA_937919435.1 uncultured Alphaproteobacteria bacterium
GACCGCCCCCGGCGTCTCCGTCGCCGACGTCGTCGCCGCCACCCAGGCCGACCTCATCATCCCGGAGAACGTGCACGAGATGCCGATCGCCTGATCCGACCGGCATCGTTTCCTCCGCCTCGACGCCCGGCCCCTCCGAAAGAAGGGTCGGGCGTTTTCTCGCCCGCTCCCGCTCCGGCCCCGCGCCGGCTGGTAAGACGGCCCGCCGTCCGCTAGGTAAGGAGAACGGAGCGGCGTCCGCCCGGATCGTTCGATCGGTTCGGGGCCGCTCCAGCGGAAGGCCGGAGCGGCGTACCGACCGATTTCGTCGGGCCACCGACCGCATCAGAAGTCGACGGAGCTCTCCAGATGACGATCCTCACCATCCCGACGAAACCGATCGCCGGCCAGAAGCCCGGGACCTCCGGCCTTCGCAAGAAGACCCGGGTGTTCATGGAGCCGGGCTATCTCGAGAACTACGTCCAGGCGATCATCGAAGGGGTCGGCGGTCTCGCCGATCGCACCGTGGTGGTCGGCGGCGACGGCCGCTTCTTCAACGACACCGCGATCGCCGTCATCCTGCGGATGATCGCCGCCAACGGCGCGAAACACGCGATCGTCGGCCGCGGCGGGTTGCTCTCCACCCCGGCCGCCTCCAACCTGATCCGCAGGCGTGGTGCCTTCGGCGGCTTCGTGCTCTCCGCCTCCCACAACCCCGGCGGCGAAGACGGCGACTTCGGCCTGAAGTTCAACGTCGCCAACGGCGGCCCGGCCCCCGAACCGGTCACCGACGCGATCTTCGCGGCGACCACCACCCTCTCCGAATGGAAGATCGTCGAGGAATCCGCTCCGTCGATCGACACGCTCGGCCGCTTCGACCTCGCCGGCATGACCGTCGAAGTGATCGATCCGGTCGCCGACTACGTCGAGATGATGAAGGGTCTGGTCGACTTCGATCGGATCCGGGCCCTGTTCGCCTCCGGCTTCACCCTGCGCTTCGACGCGATGAGCGCGGTGACCGGCCCCTATGCGACGGCGATCCTCGAGCGCGAACTCGGCGCCGCCCCGGGCAACGTGGTCAACGGCACGCCACTGCCCGACTTCGGCCACCACCATCCCGATCCCAACCCGGTCCACGCCAAGGAGCTGTTCGACATCATGTTCGGCGCGGACGCCCCGGACATGGGTGCGGCCTCCGACGGCGACGGCGACCGCAACATCGTCCTCGGCCGCGGCGTCTCGGTGGCGCCGTCCGACAGCCTGGCGGTGCTCGCCGCCAACCTCCACCTCGCCAAGGGCTACACCTCCGGCGTCGTCGGCATCGCCCGCTCGATGCCGACCAGCCGCGCCGCCGACCGGGTCGCCGCGGCCCGCGGCGTGCCGGCCTTCGAGACCCCGACCGGCTGGAAGTTCTTCGGCAACCTGCTCGACGCCGGCCGCGCGACGATCTGCGGCGAGGAGAGCGCCGGCACCGGCTCCGACCACGTCCGCGAGAAGGACGGCCTGTGGGCGGTGCTGATCTGGCTCGACGTGATCGCCACCCGGCGGATCTCGATCGCCGAGATCATGACCGACCACTGGGCGACCTTCGGCCGCGACTACTATTCGCGCCACGACTACGAGGCGCTGCCGACGGCGATCGCCGACGCTCTGTTCGCCGACCTCCGGGCGAGCCTCGCCGGTCTGCCGGGCAGGAGCTTCGCCGGGCTCGAGGTGGTGAGCGCCGACGACTTCGCCTACACCGACCCGACCGACGGTTCGGTGTCGTCGAAGCAGGGCGTGCGCATCGGCTTCTCGAACGGCGCCCGGGCGGTGTTCCGCCTCTCCGGCACCGGCACCGAAGGTGCGACCCTGCGCCTCTACGTCGAGACCTTCGAGGCCGATCCGGCCCGCCACGACCTCGACCCGCAGGCGGTGCTCGCCGACGTCCTCGCCGCGGCCGACGCGATCGCCGGGATCCGCGAGCGCACCGGCCGCACCGCGCCGGACGTCGTGACCTGACGATCCCGTCCTTCCGGACACGAAGAGACCGCCGCGACCCTCGGATCGCGGCGGTCTCGTTTCGTCACCCGAAGGCCGTCGTCACTCCGCCGGCTGCGCCAGCGCCGGCGTCCCGCCGCGCTGGCCGATGAACAGCCACAGGCCGATCGCCGCGGCGACGTCGAAGAAGAACAGCAGCGCGAACAGCGGTTCGTAACCGATCGTCGTGGCCAGCGCCCCGACCACCAGGGTGAACATCGCCCCGCCGAGATAGCCGAACATGCCGGCGATACCGGTGGCGGTCGCCACTTCCGACTTCTCGAAGACGTCGCCGACCACCGCGTACATCATGCTCGACAGCATCTGATGGGCGAAGCCGCCGAGCGAGAAGCAGAGGATCGCCGCGAACGGGGAGACCACGAAGGAGATCAGCGCCGGCCCGATCATGCACAGCGCCCCGATCGAGATCACCGTCAGCCGGGCGTTGACCAGGTTCATCTTGAACCGCTTGTGGAAGATCGGCGCGAGATAGCCGCCGCCGATGCAGCCGAGATCGGAGAACAGGAACGGCAGCCAGGCGAACAGCGCGAACTGCTTGATGTCCATGCCCCGCACGGTGACCATGTAGAGCGGGATCCAGAAGGCGAAGGTCTGCCACGCCGGCTCGGTGAGGAAGCGGGCGAGGACGATGCCGATGAACTTCTTCTGCGAGAAGACCGCCTTCAGCGACGGCTTGGCCGTCACCACGTCGACCGCGCGCCCCTCGACGATGTGCGCGCGTTCCTCCGGCGACAGGCGCGGATGGGCGGTCGGATCGCGGTAGAGCCAGAACCAGACGATCGACAGGATGCAGCCGAGCAGGCCGGTGATGACGAAGGCCGGCTGCCAGCCGAAGGCGCTCGACAGCCAGATCACCAGCGGCGGCGTGATCATCGCGCCGACGGAAGATCCCGAGTTGAACCAGCCGGTGGCGATCGACCGCTCCTGCGCCGGGAACCACAGGGTCGAGACCTTGGTGCCGGTCGGCATCGCCACCGCCTCGGACAGGCCGAGCAGGGCGCGGAAGCCGGCCATCGACACCCAGCCGGAGGCGGCCGCGTGCAGCGCCGCCGCGGTGCCCCAGACGAAGGCGGCGACGGCATAACCGATGCGCGGCCCGATCAGGTCGGTCAGATATCCGGCGATCGGCTGGGAGAACGAATAGACGATTTGGAAGGCCGAGACGACGTAGGAATACTGCTCGGTCGTGAAGTGAAGCTCTTTCTGGAGGACCGGTGCGAGAACACCGAGGACGTTGCGGTCGACGTAGATGACGATGGTCCCGACCAGCATCAACGCCAACATCTTCCATCTGAGCTTGGGAATGAACGACATGTTCCACCTCCTGTGCGACACCATCGGCGTCGCGCCGGATTGATCTCACCGTTGATCGTTTCTGGCGAACCGCCGAACCGCCGGTCGCCCCCGGTCGATTTCGCCCGATGTCCGCCGCCCGCCGAGGCCGTCGACCATCGATCGGCGCATCGCGGTCGATGCGACGTCGATCGTCCGATCGGACGGGATGTCCAGGCACCACTGATAAGGTGGCCTGACCACTTGACCCTTAGCTCATTCTGCGAGAATGTCCAGCGGTCCCGCGAAGGAGAGGGTCGGTTCGAATACGCAGAGACGCATCGAAACCGATCGATCTATGTATTCTTACTCATGTCCGCGGTGCGAATACCGAGAGCCGAGAGGAAACGACTTCCATGAGTGCCACCAGAGACCTCGAACGCCCGATCACCACCGCGCCCTTCGCCCTACATCCCGACCGGTTGTTCCCGGCGGA
The DNA here is from genome assembly GCA_937919435.1 of uncultured Alphaproteobacteria bacterium. Classification (GTDB taxonomy): domain Bacteria; phylum Pseudomonadota; class Alphaproteobacteria; order Rhizobiales; family Ancalomicrobiaceae; genus Siculibacillus. The sequence goes on from CALFRR010000264.1 coordinate 3,788, forward strand.
TCCGGAGACGCGGGCG
>CALFRR010000265.1 GCA_937919435.1 uncultured Alphaproteobacteria bacterium
CCGCGCCGCTGCCCTTCGCCGCGCCCGCCCGTGAGCCGGCTCCGCCGGCCCGCGAGGAGAGCCGCGGCGGCTGGGTCTCCGACCTGCTGCGCCGCGCCTCGCGCGACGAGGAGCCGGCCGCCCCGGCGATGCCGCGGCCGGTCGGCCAGGGTGCCGAGGGTCTCGGATCGCTCTCCGCCGACATCTCGCGGGCGATCGACGACGAAGCCTTCCTCGACCAGTGGGATCGCTGGCGCCGTGGCGAGCGCAACGTCTTCACCCGCCGGCTCTATACGCTGAGCGGCCAGCAGACCTACGAAGAGGTCCGCCGCAAGTACCAGCGCGACCCCGAGTTCCACGCCGCGGTCGACCGCTACGTCGCCGACTTCGAGGCGCTGCTCGGCGAAGCGACCCGTGCGTCGCGCGACCCGGAGACCGCCCGCTCCTACCTCGCTTCGGAGACCGGCAAGGTCTACACCCTGCTCGCCCACGCCAGCGGCCGGCTCGACTGAGCCGCCGACGAGGCCCCGAACATGGAAACGGCCGCCCCAGGGCGGCCGTTTTCGTTTCCGTCGTCGTGGCAGAGCCGCCGGAGTGTTCGCTCCCGCCGTCCGGCGGACCGATCCCCGACGCGCCCACCTCCCCTATCGGGCGGCGAGCGCCACCGCTTCGGCGACCAGCCGCGCCAGCAGTCGGTCGAAGGCCCCGGTCACCGCCGAGCCGACGTCGCCCGACACCGGTTCGTCCCCGGCCAGCACCGCCGCCGCGACGATCCGGCCGCTGCGGTCGTCCATCGCCTTGACCGCCAGGCTCACCACCACCCGCCGCTCGGCGGGCCGGTATTCGAAGGTGCGGATCTCGGTCAGCAACTGACGGTCCGCCGCCATCCCCTGCCCCGGCCGTGCCGCGGCACGGACCCGGCCGGACGCGTCGAGCGCCGCCACCAGCCGCGACTGCACCAGCCGCGGCAACCGGTCGGCCCACTGCACGCCGGCATAGACCGAGATCTCGTTCTCGCCCGAACGGACCACGATCCGGTCGGTGTCGAGCGATCGATCGGCGACCGGGTCGGCGACCAGCACCTGCAGGTGGCCGCTCGGCCCCGGCTTTCCGGCCGGCGCCGGCGTCGAGAAGTCGAAGGTGTCGAGCGGGCTCGCCCCGCCGAACCCGGCACAGCCGGTGAGCGCCGCCGAGCCGACGGCCAGAACGCCCGCGAGGAGCATGCGACGGTCGATCATCGCCGTCCTCCCTGGTATTCGGGGGTGGACCCGGCGGCACCGCCGAAGATCACCCGGTTCGGATTGCGATCGAAGTTGCCGACGGCCCGATCGATCGTGCCGAGGGTGCGCCGGCTGTCGGAGGCGAGATCGCGGATCTCGCGGGTGGTCGACGAGGTCAGGCGATCGATGCCGCCGGTCAGCTCGCCGAACCGCGTCTCCAACGACTGCGCCGCCTGCCGGAGGCCCTTGGCCGCCGCCGTCGCCTCGTCGAGGAAGCCACCGACCTTGGAGAAGAAACCACGCCCCTCCGGCGTCTCCACCGTGCGGTCGATGCTGGCGACCAGTCCGTCGACCCGCTGCGAGGTCTCGCGGATGCTCTTCACGGTGGCCGTCGCCTCGTCGATCAGACCGGTCGTCTTGACCAGGAAGGACTTGCCCTCCGGCGACTTCGCCATGTCCTCGACACCGGCGAGCAGACCGTCGACCCGCTTCGAGGCTTCGTCGAGCCGGGCCGCGACGTTCTCCGCGTGATCGACGATCGAGGTGATCTTGCCGCGGTCGACGGTGCGGACCAGCAGGTCGAGATCGTCGGCGAGCCGATCGACCCGCCCGCCGACCCGCGACAGCGTATCGCCGGTCGCCGCCATCGAGGCGAGGAACCGGTCGATCCCCTCCGCGTTCTTCGACAGCGAATCGGTGAAGGCGCGCACGTTGCGCACCGTGTCGGAGATCGGCTGCGAGTTGTCCTTGATCAGCTGTTCGATGTTGCCGGCCGCGGCGTCGACCTTGGCGAGCACGCCTTGCGCGTTCTCGATGATGTCCTGGACCGACGACCGCTCCGCCCACATCACCCGCTCCGGATCGCGCAGCGACAGCAGCCCGTCCGCCCCCTGCGATCCGCCCCAGATCTGGACGGTGGCGAGCCCGGTCAATCCCTGGTAGCCGAGCGACACGCGAGCATCCCGCTTGATCGGGGTCTCCGCATCGACCACCAGTTGGGCGATCACCCGGCTCGGGTCGTCCGGCGCGAAGGAGAGCTTCGCCACCTGACCGACGCGGATGCCGTTGAAGGTGACGTTGGCTCCGGTGACCAGCCCCGACACCGAGCCGGGGAACACCACGGTGAGTCCCGCCTGCCGGGCCGAATCGTTGCCGCGCAGCAGCCAGAAGGCCGAGCCGAAGGCGGCGGCGATGATCGCCAGCACGAACAACCCGACGGTGACGAGATTGGCGCGCGTCTCCATGTCATCCCCGTCCGCTGAGACCGCGGGCCCGGGCGCCGCGGAAATAGGCCTTCACCCACGGATCGTCGAAGGCGAGCATGGTCGCCAACGGCCCGCTCACCAGCACCCGCCGTCCGCCGAGCACGGCGATGCGGTCGCAGGCCGTCCTCAGACTGTCGAGGTCGTGGGTGACCATGAACACCGTCAGCCCGAGCGTGTCACGAAGTTTGACGATGAGGTCGTCGAATTCGCCGGCGCCGATCGGGTCGAGGCCGGAGGTCGGTTCGTCGAGGAACACGATCGCCGGATCGAGCGCCAGGGCCCGGGCGAGGCTCGCCCGTTTGATCATGCCGCCGGAGAGTTCGGACGGGTATTTGGCGGCGGCGTCGGCCGGCAGTCCGACCAGCGCCAGCTTCAGCCGGGCGAGATCGTCCATCAGCCCGGCCGACAGTTTCATGTGCTCGCGCATCGGCACCTGGACGTTCTGCAGCACGGTCAGCGACGAGAACAGCGCGCCGTGCTGGAACAGCACCCCCCACGACCGTTCGATGCCGGTGCGGGTTTCGTCGTCGATCCGGTCGAGGTCGTGGCCGAACACCTCGACGGTGCCGGCGCGGCGCCGGTTCAGTCCGAGGATGGTGCGCATCAGCACCGACTTGCCGGTGCCGGATCCGCCGACGAAACCGAGGATCTCGCCGCGCGCCACGTCGAGATCGAGGTTTTCCAGGATCAGCCGGTCGCCGAAGCCGACGGTGACGCCGCGCACCCGGATGATCGGCTCCTCGCCCGAATGGTCGACGGTGGCGCTCGGATCCATCCTCACACCCCCACCGCGCCGTAGAACATCGCGAAGATGCCGTCGACGACGATCACCATGAAGATCGCCTTCACCACCGAGATGGTCGTCCGGGTGCCCAGCGACTCGGCGCTGCCGGCGACCTGCATCCCCTCCGAACAGGCGACCAGCCCGATGATCATCGCCATGAACGGCGCCTTGGCGACCCCGACGAAGAAAGTCTTGAGGGTCACCGCCTGCGACAGCCGTTGCAGATAGGTCTCGGTCGGGATCGCCGCATAGACGTTGCAGACCACCGCCCCGCCGAGCAGCGAGGCGAGATCGGCGAGGAAGGTCAGGATCGGCAGCGCCACCATCAGGGCGACGAGCCGCGGCACCACCAGCATCTCCACCGGATCGAGGCCGATCACGTGCAGCGCATCGACCTCCTCGCGCATCTTCATCGAGCCGAGCTCTGCGGTGAACGAGGAGCCGGAGCGTCCGGCGACCATCACCGCGGTGAGCAGCACGGCGATTTCGCGCAGGGTCAGCACCCCGATCATGTCGACGACATAGAGGTCGGCGCCGAACCGCCGGAAATAGAAGGCTCCCTGTTGGGCGAGGATCGCGCCGATCAGGAAGCTCATCAGCAGGACGATCGGCGCCGCGTCGACGCAGGTCCGCTCCAGCTGATGGACGAAGGGGATGAACCGGATCCGCGAGGGATGGCGGATCGACCGGACGAGCACCTGTGCCACCGATCCGAGCAGGGTCAGCACCTGGGCCACGTCGCGGATCATGTCGACGCCCCAGCGGCCGAGCCGCTCGAGGAACGCCCGGACCACCGGCACCCGCTCCGGCACCGTCGCCGGCCGGCGATCCGCCCCGGCGACCTCCTCGATCAGCACCCGCTGCGCCTCTCCGACCCCGGCGAAGACCCGCCGTTCCGCGGGCACCGCGTCGATCAGCCGCGTCAGCAGAAGGGCACCGGCGGTGTCGAGATTGCCGATCTGCGAGAGGTCGAACTCGATCCGTCCGAGGCTCTCGGCCGGCCGCGATCCGAGTCGCGGCACCAGTTCGTCGACCCGGGCCTCGAGTGCACCCGCCGTCCGGATCGTCCAGTCGCCACCGAAGGCGAGACGCGCTCCGTCGTCGGTCGGGTCGAGAGACCAGCCCGGCTCGGAGGGAGACCAGCGTGCGCGACGCGACCTCGGGTTCATGACCTCCCCGTCCGCCGCGACCCTGGCGCGCGGCCGTTCTGCCCAATTTGCAGGCGAGCCATCGTTTCGTGCATGGATCGACCGACGTTCTGTCTTGTCGGGAGGCCATGGACCTTCGTATGACTGCCTGACGCGAGTGTGGCGCCCCGCGGGGCGCTCCACAAGCGCGGTCGGTTCATTCCCACGGGTCTGTGGCATCCCGACGACAGGCTTCTTATTCGGAGATCAAGATGGAACTCGCACGTCCCTACCTTCTGTTCCTCGGCGACGTTCCCGACGCCCTCGCCGCCAAGACCGCCCTCGGCATCGTCGACTGGCGTCCGGACTGGTGCATCGGACAACATCGTCTGCCGGGCTGCAAGGCGGACGCCCAGATCCCGGATCTCGCCATCGCCGACGCGGCGAAGGCCGGCGCCAAGACGATGATCGTCGGCGTCGTCAACGCCGGTGGCGTCCTGCCGGATCACTGGATCGCCTCGATCGTCGCCGCCCTCGACGCCGGCATGGACGTGGCGACCGGTCTGCACGTCCGTCTCTCGACGATCCCCGCGATCGCCGAAGCCGCGAAGCGCAACGGCCGCAAGCTGCACGACGTCCGTCACACCGACGAGAGGTTCCCGACCGGCAAGGGCGTCAAGCGCCAGGGCCGCCGCCTGCTGACCGTCGGCACCGACTGCTCGGTCGGCAAGAAGTACACCGCCCTCTGCCTCGAGAAGGAGATGCGGGTCCGCGGCCTCGACGCCGAGTTCAAGGCGACCGGCCAGACCGGCGTGTTCATCTCCGGCCGTGGCGTCGCGATCGACGCGGTGGTCGCCGACTTCATCTCCGGCGCGGTCGAATGGATCTCCCCGGCGGCCGCGAGCCCGGACCACTGGGACGTGGTCGAGGGCCAGGGCTCGCTGTTCCACCCGTCGTTCTCTGGCGTCAGCCTCGGCCTGCTGCACGGCGCCCAGCCCGACGCCTTCGTCGTCTGCCACGAGCCGACCCGCACCAACATGCGCGGCGTCAAGCACCCGCTGCCGACCATCCGTCAGGTGATCGACCTCAACGTCGCCTGCGGCCGGCTGACCAATCCGGCGATCCAGCCGATCGGCATCGCGATCAACACCCAGGCGCTGGACGAGGCCGCGGCGAAGGCCTATTGCGCCGAAGTCGCCGCCGAGCACGGCCTTCCGGCCACCGATCCGGTGCGCTTCGGCGTTTCCGCGATCATCGACCGCCTCCAGGCGGTGTTCCCGGTCGGAGCCTGATCCCATGAGCATCGTTCTCGACGTCGCCATCGAGCGTTTCCCGATCGCCGGGTCGTTCACCATCTCCCGCGGCAGCCGCACCGAAGCGGTGGTGGTCGCGGTCACCCTCTCCGACGGGGGCGTGACCGGCCGCGGCGAATGCGTGCCCTATGCCCGTTACGACGAGACCGTCGAAGGCGTCGCCGAGGCGATCCGGGCGCTCGCCCCGGCTCTCGCCGCGCCCGGTTTCGACCGGGCCCGGCTCGCCGCGCTGATGCCGCACGGTGCCGCCCGCAACGCCCTCGACTGCGCCCTCTGGGATCTCGAGGCGAAGCGCAGCGGCACCCCGGCCCATGTCCTCGCCGGGGTTCCCGCCCCGGCGCCGCTGGTCACCGCCTACACCCTGTCGCTCGGCACCCCCGAGAGCATGGCCGAGGCCGCCGCCAAGGCGGCCGCCCGTCCGCTGCTCAAGGTCAAGCTCGGCGGCGACGGCGATCCCGAGCGGATCGCCGCGGTGCGCGCCCATGCCCCGACCTCCCGGCTGATCGTCGACGCCAACGAGGCCTGGCGGCCGACGAACCTCGCCGCCAACATCGCCGCCTGCGAGAAGGCCGGGGTCGAGCTGATCGAGCAGCCGCTGCCGGCCGGCGACGATGCCGCGCTGATCGGGCTTTCGACTTCGATCGCGGTCTGCGCCGACGAGAGCCTGCACGAGGCCGCCGATCTGCCGAAGCTGCGCGACCGCTACGGCGCGATCAACATCAAGCTCGACAAGGCCGGCGGCCTGACCGAGGCGCTGGTGGTGGCCCGCGAGGCCCGCCGCCTCGGTTATCGGGTGATGGTCGGCTGCATGCTCGGCACCTCGCTCGGCATGGCGCCGGCACTGCTGGTCGCCGGAGCCGCCGACTTCGTCGACCTCGACGGCCCGCTGCTGCTCGCCCGCGACCGCGACCCCGGCCTCGTCTATCACGGCTCGCTGGTCGAACCGGCCTCCCCCGCCCTCTGGGGCTGAGCCGGAGCCCTGAGCCCGATCGCGGTGATCGTCGCGGCGATCACCGCGACCACCGCCATCATCAGGAACGCCCGTCCGCCGAAGGCCGACCACAGCGGCCCGGAGAGCACGGTGGCGGTCGCCATCATCAGTCCGACGAGCGAGGTGAGCGTCCCCTGCATGGTGGCGCCGCGCCGGTCCTCGACCGTCGCGGTGACCAGATGGATGGTGGCGATGTGGACCGCCGCGAAGGTCAGCGCGTGCAGGCTCTGCACCGCGACCCAGGCTGGGAACCACGGGCCCAGGAACGGGAAGATCGTCCAGCGCACCACCGAACCGACGGCGCCGAGGATGAACAGGCCGCGCGCGCCGATCGCCGCGATCGCCCCGGCCGAGAAGATGAACAGCAGGATCTCCCCGATCACGCCGACCGACCACAGGAGCCCGATCTCGACGCCGGTGAAGCCGAGCGCGGACCAGTGGAGCGTGGCGAAGGCGTAGAGCATCGCGTGGGTCGACTGCAGCAGAGCCGATCCGAGCGACAGACCGGCGAGCCTGCGATCCGAAGCCACCCTGCGGAAGAAGGCGCGCGTCGCCCCCGGTACGCGCTTGGCGAGTCCGTCCACCCCGCGATCCTCGGGCAGCAGGAAGGCGAAGGCGAACTGCAGCACCAGACCGCCGAGCATCAGCACCAGCACCACTTCGGTGCCGCGGGACGCGATCAGGCCGCCGATCGCCAGATTGGTCACCACGAAGGAGATCGATCCCCAGACCCGCATCCGTCCGTAGTCGCCGAGCCCCCGCCGGGCGACCGAGACGGCGAGCGCGTCGGAGACCGGCAGGATGCCGTTCCAGAACACCCAGGTCAGCGCCGTGGCGACGAAGAGCCCGAAGAAATCGTGCGGCCACCACAGAGCGGTCGCGCCGAGGAGCGCGAAACCGGCGTAGACGGCGAGCGCCCGCCGGCGATCTCCGATCCGATCGGCGAGGATGCCGAGCAGCGACGCGGTGGCGACCCGGAGGGCCAGAGGCAGCGCGATCAGGATGCCGATCTCGGTGCCGTCGAGCCCGCGCCCCGCCAGGAACGGCGGAAAATGGACGAGCGAGACCGAAGCGGGAACGAAGGCGGCCGTATAGAACCCGGCGACCCTGGTCGCCGTGGATGGAGACAGCATGTCGATTGCTCGGATTTTGTTGAACTCATACACTTTCGGTTGGGGATTCGGTCCTCATAGTATCCCATCCGCATTGCTACCCGGCATTTTCGCGGACCCGGTTCGGCTTTTCGAAGGCGAATACCTCCCATGTCCACCTCAGTCGCCGTCACCCCGCTGCCGATCGAAGACTACGAAGCCATCGAGAGTGCGGTGATGGAGACCGCGCGAGGGCGCTGGTTCCTCGCCGAATATGCCCGTCGCAATCGCAACTCCGACACCGATGCGATCCTCGGGACGCTCGACCGGATCGAGAAGCAGATCCGCCGTGACCGGGCGGTTCCCGACATCGACCGCATCCGTCTGGACCTCGCCGACATGGCCGAGGCGATCTCCCGCACCAAGCAGGAGATCTCGCAGATGAAGCTCGACACCGAGCACGGCGGCCGGTTCTCCGACGCCTGCCACGAGCTCGATGCGATCGTCGGCCAGACCGAACAGGCGACCAACGAGATCCTCCATGCCGCCGAAGGCATCCAGGAAACCGCCTGGACGCTGCGCGAGGCCGGCGGCGGCGACGACCTCTGCGACCGGTTGGACACCCACGCCACCGACATCTACACCGCCTGCTCCTTCCAGGACCTGACCGGACAGCGGACCCGCAAGGTGGTGACGGTGCTGCGCTACCTGGAGAGCCGTATCAACTCGATGATGGGCATCTGGGGGCTGAACGAGAGCGGCGAATACGAGGAAGCCGCCGCGGCGGCCGCCACGGCGCCGGCCGAGCCGACCGACACCCGCCCGGACGCGCATCTCCTCAACGGCCCGCAATTGCACGGCCGCGGCGTCGTCCAGACCGACGTCGACGACATTCTCGCCGAGGATATCTCCGAAGAAGACGGCGACAACGCCGTCGCGGCGGTCGAAGCGGCCGAGCAGGACGGCGCGGCGGTTGCGCCGGAGCCGGTCGAGACGGTCGAGGATCTGCCCGCCGACGTCTTCGACCTGACCGCTGCCGACGTCTTCTCGAGCGAGGAGGCTTCGCGGCTCGCCGCCTCGGTCCGCGAACTCACCGACGACGACGCGGATGCGGACGGCGGCGAGACCCACACCCTGACGATCGAAGTCGGCAACACGTTGCGCACCGTCGAGGTCGCCGCGGTGGCCGAGGCCGAGGCCGCGCCGGCGCTCCAGGTGGTGCCGAACGTCGATCCGATCGCCGGGCTCGATCCGCGCCGCCGGATCGTGACCTTCGGCTGACGGCACCGACCACCACGACCTCGTCTGCGACGCGGCGCCCCGACCGCACTCAGCGTCCGCCGAGCCGCTCGTAGGCGCGTTCGATCCGCCTGTCGTAATCGCCGTAGTCGTCGCCGTTGTAGCGGGCCGCCATGCCGGCGAAGTTCTTCGCCGCCATCGCCTGGGTCATCCCGGCCTTGTGCAGGCAGTAGCCGACGAACGCATCGAGCTGGCCGCGCTCCCCCGCCTTCATCGCATCGACGAACTCGTCGACGGTCGGGTAGCCGCAGTCGCGGTGATTGAACCCCATCACCTGGAACATGCCCCAGGAACAGGCCTTCAGGGCGGCGTCGTGATCGAGCACCGCGGCGGTCTCCAGGGTCTTCCAGGCGGTCGCCTGATCCTTGTTGGCGGCCTGCCAATCGGCATCCGCCTTCCTCACGTAGGGATGGGAGAGGTGCGGGTGGCTCTTGTCGAAGCGATGGTCGGTGAGCCGGCGAAACCAATGCCCCTCGAAGGCGACGATCGGCCGGCGGTCGGCCCCGAAACCGCTCTTGCCGCCGGATTCGACCTCGGCGAAGGCCCGGACCAGAAGCGGCGAGATGCCGGGACCGAGACGGTCGGCGGCGGCCCGGAAGTCGGCGTCGGTGAGGCCGGCGGTGGCCGCGCCGGCCGACGCGGTGGTGGTCCTCGCTCTCTGGAGCAGGCGCCGGGCACCGCGGTCGGAGAGGATCGCCCAGGTCGGACCGCCGACCGAGACGATCCCGTCGGGATGGGTAATGCCGACCACCACCCTCTGGAAGGTGCGGATCGCCGACAGGGTCGCCGGACCGCAGTGGCCGTCGATCCGCAGCGCCGGCCGGCGAGTCTCGTGGACGAAGCGGTTGAGCCCCGACTGGACGGCGAGGACGTCCTCGGTCCGGTTGGGCTGATGCGAGCCGACGCTGTTGACCAATCGGTTCATCGGATCTGCTCCGAAAGCCGGCTCGCCCCGCCGAACCGGTCGAGACCGGCACCGCCGCGACCGGACGACCGGAGTGCGGGCGCCGCCGGTACCGGAGAGTAGGCCAGATCCGCAGTTCTACTGCAAGTCGGGTCGCGGGCCGACCGCACCGTCGCACCGAGCGGGACGCGACAGCCGATAGAGGACGTGGCGGCGCATCGGGTGATCGGCCGCGAGCTTCGGATGGTCGAAGTCCTCGGTCGGGTCCCGGCGCATGCCGAGCCGCTCCATCACCGCCCGCGAACGCAGGTTGTCGGGCCGGGTGAAGGCGACGATCTCGGGAAGGCCGAAACGATCGAAACCGTCGGCGATCGCGGCGCGGGCCCCTTCGCTCGCATAACCCCGGCCCCAGACGTCGCGGGCGAGCCGCCACCCGACCTCGACGGTCGGCGCGAAGGGCATGTCGGCGGTGACCCGTTGCAGTCCGATCATCCCGACCAGCCGGCCGCTCGCCGTCTCGATCGCCGCCGAGAAGGCGAGACCGTCCTCCCGTCGCCGTCGCTCCAGCGCTTCGATCATCTCCGCCGTCTCGGCCCGGGTCCGGCGGGCGGCGAAGTGGCGCATCACCTCCGGATCGGCGTTGATCGCCGCGAAGGCGTCGAGATCGTCGGGCGAGAAGGGGCGCAGGATCAGGCGCTCGGAGACGATCGGCATGGCGGACGTCCGGGTCCGGCGGGCCTCAGGCGGAGACGAACTCGTCGCGCCGATAGCCCTGGATGTGGAGGAGAGCGGTCAGATCGGCGTGGTCGATGCGCACCTGCGCTTCCGCCGCCACCTTCGGCTTGGCATGGAAGGCGACGCCGACGCCCGAGGCCAGGATCATCGGCAGATCGTTGGCGCCGTCGCCGACCGCCATCGTCGCCTCGATCGGTACGCCCTTCGATGCCGACAGCTCGCGCAGCGTGTCGAGCTTCGCCTCCTTGCCGACGATCGGTACGCCGACCTCGCCGGTGAGCAGCCCGTCCGCGACGATCAGGGTGTTCGAGCGATGTTCGTGGAAGCCGATCCGGGCGGAGATCGGTCCGGTGAACACGGTGAAGCCACCGGAGACCAGCGCCGTCCAGGCACCCGCCGCCCGCATCGTCCGCACCAGTTCGGTGCCGCCGGGAGTGAGGCGGATGCGCTCGGCGATGACCTTGTCGACGACCGCGATCGGCAGTCCCTTCAACAGGCCGACCCGTTCCCGGACCGCCGGCTCGAATTCGATCTCGCCGCGCATCGCGCGTTCGGTGATCGCCGCGATGTGGTCCTTGAGGCCGAGTTCGGCGGCGAGCTCGTCGATGCACTCCTGACCGATCATGGTCGAATCCATGTCGGCGAGGAACAGCCGCTTCTTCCGCCCCTCGGCCCTCTGCACGATCACGTCGACCGGTGCGGCGAGACGGGCGCGCAGGTCGTCGGCGATCGCGCGTTCGGCGCCCGGCGCGACCGTGCAGACGAGATCGACCGCGACGCCCTCCGCCAGCACCACCGGCGCCTCGGCACGGAGCGTCGACCGGGCGGTTTCGACCAGCGCCGCGGTCAGCGTCGGGCGGGCGGGATCGCAGACGAGGGTTGCAACGTGGCTCATGATCGAGAACAAGCTCTCCGACGGGCCGCGCGCGACGGGCGCGTTCGTGATCGAAAGGCAGAAGGGCGAGGCCGATGATCCCCGGGGGGAAGAGGCATCCGCGAGCCGTGCTTATCGCAGGCCCGACGGCGAGCGGCAAGTCGGCCCTGGCGCTGGCGATCGCCGAGGCGACCGGCGGCTTCGTGATCGACGCCGACTCGATGCAGATCTATCGCGAACTGCGGATCCTGACCGCGCGCCCCTCGCCGGAGGAAGAGGCGCGGGCGCCGCATCGGCTCTACGGGCACGTCCCCGCGGCGTCGGCGCGCTCGGTCGGCGACTGGCTCGGCGAAGCCGCCGCGGCGCTCGCCGAGGCGGAAGCGGCGGATCGGCCGGCGATCTTCGTCGGCGGCACCGGACTCTATTTCGAGGCGCTGACCCGCGGCCTCGCGGAGGTCCCGGCGATCGCACCGGAGGTCCGGGCGCACTGGCGCGAGCGGGCGGCACGCGACGGTGCCGAGGCGCTCCACGCCGAACTGGCGAAGCGCGACGCCGAAGGTGCGGCGCGGCTCCGACCCAGCGACACCCAGCGGGTCACCCGGGCGCTCGAGGTGATCGAGGCGACCGGGCGCCCCCTCGCCGCCTGGCAGGCCGATCCGAGCCCGGCCCTGCTGGCACCGGAGGCCGCGCTGCGGATCGTCGTCGAGCCGGAGCGGGCGGAACTGCATCGGCGGATCGCGATCCGTTTCCGAGCGATGGTCGAGGCCGGTGCGCTCGAGGAGGCGGCGGCCTTCGCCGCGCTCGGACTGCCGCCGGATCTGCCGGCGACCCGGGCGATCGGGGTTTCGGCGCTGGCGGACGCCGCCGCCGGCCGGATCGGGCTCGACGCGGCGATCGACCGGGCGGTCGCCGAGACCCGGCAATACGCCAAACGCCAGTCGACCTGGATGCGCGGACGGATGGCCGACTGGCGGCGGTTCGATCCGATCGGCGAGGCCGATGCCGCGGCGGCGACGGCGGCGGCATGGCTCGACCGCCGATGAGGCGCTCGCCGGCCGCGGCAGCCCCGGACCAAAGTCGAATTGCCGCGGGAGCCTCGGACGCTTTCGCCGCTTGACCGCTCGGGCGACCGCGACTAGGGTCCAAATCGATCGAAACTCGGACGGGGATCCGCGGACCATGCCGCGCACCATCATTCTCGTAGTCATGCCGCGCGCCGCCGGAAGCCCGTGAAGGGTTTGCCGAACACGAGCGAGCGCGCGGAACAGGCCCCCCATCGGGGCCTTTTTTATTGCCCGGAAGTCAGACCACGGAAACGAGACAGGGCGCCGAAGGCGCCGGAGAGGACCGGAGAAGAGCGATGTCACGCCAGATGACCGGAGCGGAAATGGTGATCCAGGCCCTGAAGGACCAGGGTGTGGAGGTGCTGTTCGGATATCCCGGAGGATCGGTGCTCCCGATCTACGACGAGATCTTCAAGCAGAACCAGATCCGTCACGTCCTCGTCCGCCACGAGCAGGGCGCCGTCCACGCCGCCGAGGGCTATGCCCGGTCGACCGGCAAGGTCGGCGCGGTGCTGGTCACCTCCGGTCCGGGTGCCACCAACGCGGTCACCGGCCTCGCCGACGCGATGATGGATTCGATTCCGGTGGTCTGCATCTCCGGTCAGGTGCCGACCCATCTGATCGGCAACGACGCCTTCCAGGAGTGCGACACGGTCGGCGTCACCCGGCCCTGCACCAAGCACAACTGGCTGGTGAAGAAGATCGAGGATCTGCCGCGGGTGCTGCACGAGGCCTTCCACGTCGCCAAGTCCGGGCGGCCGGGGCCGGTGGTGGTCGACATCCCGAAGGACATCCAGTTCGCGCTCGGCGCCTACGTCGGTCCGAAGAACATCCAGCACAAGACCTATCGGCCGAAGGTCAAGGGCGACATGGATGCGATCCGCCACGCCGTCAACATGATGGGCAAGGCGCATCGTCCGGTGTTCTACACCGGCGGCGGCGTCGTCAACTCCGGCCCGGCGGCCTCCAAGCTGCTGCGTGAACTGGTCAAGCTGACCGGCTTCCCGATCACCTCGACGCTGATGGGGCTCGGCGCCTATCCGGCCAACGACGAGATGTTCCTGGGCATGCTCGGCATGCACGGCACGCTCGAGGCCAACATGGCGATGCACGACGCCGACCTGCTCGTCTGCGTCGGCGCCCGCTTCGACGACCGCATCACCGGCCGGATCGACGCCTTCGCCCCGCACGCCAAGAAGATCCACATCGACATCGATCCGTCGTCGATCAACAAGATCATCAAGGTCGACTGCCCGATCGTCGGCGACGTCGGACACGTGCTCGAGGACATGCTGCGGGTCTGGAAGTCCGTCCAACCGACGATCGACAAGCCTGCGCTCGACGCCTGGTGGGGCAAGATCGCCGGCTGGCGGGCGAAGAAGTGCCTGTCGTATCGGGCCTCGGACAAGCTGATCAAGCCGCAGTACGCGATCGAGCGTCTCTACGAGGCGACCCGCGGCCACGACACCTACATCACCACCGAGGTCGGCCAACACCAGATGTGGGCGGCCCAGTTCTTCCGCTTCGACGAGCCGAACCGCTGGATGACCTCGGGCGGGCTCGGCACCATGGGCTACGGCATTCCGGCCGCGGTCGGCGTGCAGATGGCCCATCCCGACAGTCTGGTCGTCGACATCGCCGGCGAGGCGTCGGTGATGATGACCATGCAGGAGATCTCGACGGCGGTCCAATACCGCCTGCCGATCAAGATCTTCATCCTCAACAACCACTACATGGGGATGGTCCGGCAGTGGCAGGAGCTGCTGCACGGCGGCCGCTATTCGGAGAGCTATTCGGAGGCGCTGCCGGACTTCGTCAAGCTCGCCGACGCCTTCGGCGGGGTCGGCATCCGCTGCGAGAAGCCGGGCGACCTCGACGGCGCGATCGCCGAGATGATCTCGGTGAAGCGGCCGGTGATCTTCGACTGCATCGTCGACCCGGCCGAGAACTGCTTCCCGATGATCCCGTCGGGCAAGGCCCACAACGAGATGCTGTTCGGCGAGGCGGTCGGCGACATCGGCTCGATCATCGACGAGAAGGGCAAGATGCTGGTCTGAGGTCGGCCCGCGGGCCTCTCCCGCGGCACCTCCCGCCATTTTCCGAATGCCATCGAACCACGGGCAGTCCCATGAACACCAGCCATTATCCGTCCGCCTACGTCGTCGAGCAGCAGGAGACCCACACGCTCTCGGTGATCGTCGACAACGAACCGGGCGTTCTCGCCCGCGTCGTCGGCCTGTTCTCCGGCCGCGGCTACAACATCGAGAGTCTCACCGTCTCGGAGACCGAGCACGAGGCGCACGTCTCGCGGATCACCATCGTCACCACCGGCACGCCGATGGTGATCGAGCAGATCAAGAACCAGCTCGACCGGCTGGTGCCGGTGCACCGGGTGGTCGACCTGACGGTCTCCGCCAAGGTGCTGGCCCGCGAGCTGGCGCTGATCAAGGTGAAGGGCAAGGGCGAGGCGCGGGTCGAGGCGTTGCGCCTCGCCGACGCCTTCCGCGCCAGGATCGTCGACGCCAACACCGAGAGCTTCGTCTTCGAGCTGACCGGCCGCGGCGACAAGATCGACGAGTTCGTCAATCTGATGCGCCCGCTCGGCCTCGTCGAGTATTCCCGTACCGGAGTCGCGGCGATCTCCCGCGGGCCGGACGCGATGTGAGGGCGGCGCCGGGGACCCCCGCCCGGCGCCACTGCGACGCTTCGGCCACAATCGGAAACGTTCCGCCGGTCCGTCACGAAAACGTGGCGACCGGCGGATTTTTTCGTCGTAATTGCGCCGTTCGGGTCGGGTCTACGAGCCGTTCCCCCGACCGTCCCCGCTTTTTCCGACGGATCCCATGTCCGACACGCGCCGCCCCCCCGCTCCCACCGAGCCGACCCCCTGCCTGCGCCGGCGTTCGGCGTTGGTCGAGTTCCTGCTCGCCCACGAGTTCGCGATCGCCTTCACGGCGCTGGCGGCGTTGGTTCTGGTGCCGGTGTTCATGGTCGCGGTGCCGCCGCTCGCCGACTACGTCAACCATCTCGCCCGGATGTACGTGATCTCGGTCCAGGGCCGCGACGCACATCTCGACGCCTTCTATCGGATCGAGTGGCAGCTGATCCCCAATCTGGCGATGGACCTGATCGTTCCGGTCGTCGCGCGGGTGGTCGACGTGTTCCGGGCCGGCCAGTTGTTCACCACGCTGACCATCCTGGTGATGGTGACCGGCCCGATCGCCGTCCAGCGGGCGCTCCACGGGCGCGCCAATCCGTTTCCGCTGACCGCCTTCGTGCTGGTCTACAACGGCGTCTTCCTGATCGGGCTGATGAACTACCTGATGGGCGTCGGGCTCGGCACCTGGGGCCTCGCCTGCTGGATCGCCCTGGAGCGCCGGCCGATCGTCCTGCGGATGGTCGTCTCGGCGGTGTTCTGCGGCCTGCTCTACGTCTGCCATCTCTACACGCTCGGGCTCTACGGCATCGCGATCGGCGCATACGAACTGTGGGCGTGGTCGACCCGCCGCTTCCGGCTCGATCGGAAGGTGTTGCTGTCGCTGGTCGCGCTGATCGTGCCGGTGCTGCCGGTGGTGCCGCTGCTGCTCGGCTCGGCGACCTGGACGCTCGCCGGGGAATACGCCTGGTCGTCGCAGAGCAAGATCGACGGGTTGGAGATGGTGTTCCGCACCTACACCGACACCTGGGACCTGACGGTGCTGTGGCTGGCCGGCGCGGCGCTCGGCTGGGCGCTGCACAAGCGGCTCCTGTCGATCCATCCGGCGGCGGTGCCGCTGGTGGTGGTCGGGGCGGTCGCCTTCCTGGCGATGCCCTACACCTTCTTCGGCTCGGACATGGCCGATCAGCGGATGCCGGTGGCGATCCTGTTCATGGTGATCGGCTTCGTCCGGCTGGACACCGACGACCGCTGGACACGGGCCGGGTTCCTGGCGCTGGTGATCGGTTTCGCGCTGCTCCGGGTCGGCGACGTGGCGCTGCACTGGGCGAAGATCGGCCGGATCTTCGACGATTTCCGCGCCTCGCTGGTCGACGTCGAGCGCGGCGCGCGGATCCTCGTCGCCTATGCAGACGATCCGAAGGGGACGCAGGCCGAGCAGGACGCGATCAGCCATGCGCCGTGTCTCGCGATGATCGAGCGCTCGTCGCTGGTCTCGACGGCGTTCACGGTCAAGGGCAAGCAGATCATGACGGTGAAGCGGGCGTTCCGCGCCCAGGTCGACACCGAGGACGGGGTTCCGCCGTCGATCTCGCAGCTGGTGGCGACGTCCTACGTGCGCGAGGACGACGAGCCGCGCGAACACTTCTGGGACAAGTGGACGGAAGAAGACGACTACGTCTACGTCCTCTACACCGAGCGCGAAGCCGACAACCCCGATCCGTCGAACCTCGAACTGGTCCACGACGGCAAGGGCTTCCAGTTGTATCGGATCAGGAAGTGAGAGGAAGAGGAGCTGCCGGATCTTCGGCCGCTCCGCGCCGCCGGCGGTCGTCGCCGCGCCTCCCCGACCACATCGGACGAGCGGCGTCGGGGGCGTCGTCCGCTCGGAAGTCTCCGCCCGCGGTCGCTTCGAGTTTCGAATTCCATCACCGACCGCTCGCTCTCCCCGAGGTCCCGGACCCGTCGGGACGTCCGTCCTCGTCCGCCGTGAACCGGCGCGGAGGGACGTCCATGGACGACATCGCGACACCCGACCACCCGGTCGGGAGAGAGCGGCGACACCGACCCGACCCCGGTAGACGCAGACCGCTGCGACAAAATTGCGAAACGAGCAGAAGCGGATTGGAAATCTGCCGGTGCCCCGTTACCGTAGCGTCACGTCGACCGGCCTCGGCGTCGTCGGTCGCGTGACGAGCGAGGCCGATGCCGGCGCCGGGCCTCTCCGCCCCCGTCTCTGGAGATCGAAAACGTGATCGCCGTCCTCCGCCGCCCGCCGTCCGACCGTCGTCTGAAGTGCACCGTTTCCGTCGCGGCGCTGATCGCCGGCGCGATCACGCTCGCATCGCATGGCGCGGTCGCCGGTGATGTGACGGTGAACGCCGCCTACTTCATGACGGATGTCTTCGGCAACAGCGCGGTCGGAGATCCGACGGCGAGAAGCGGCAGCGCGTCTTTGAACAGTTTGACCCTGGAGAGTGGAACGTCCGTGAACAACGCGGTCGGTGGGGAGGCGACGCCGGCCGAATCCGCGGACGACAACCGCGTCGTCATGAAGTCCGGAGCCACCGTCATGATGAGCCTCTACGGAGGGCACTCCACCCTGGGGGGGGCCGCCCGCAACTCGGTCACCATCGAGGGAGGTAGTGCGGGTAATGTCGAGGGTGGTGAGTCCGGGGCCGGTCACGCCGAGCGCAACAGCGTCGACATCCGCGGCGGTACGGTATTCGGGTCTGTTATGGGTGGTTACGCGACCGGCACCGGGTGGAACGCGCTGAGCAATACCGTGACGATCAGTGGTGGTTCTGTCGGCACAGTCGTGGGGGGGTACGCTCAGTATGCCGCGGCGACGGGCAACACCGTCACGATCTCGGGCGGGACGGTGACCGGGCCGCTGATCGCCGGCGGTCAGACGCTGACCGGTTCCGCAACCGACAACACCGTCACGATCAGCGGTTCCCCTATTTTCACAAATAACAACCTGAAGCTGTATGGCGGTTACTGCGCTTTTACGACGACATGCAGTGACGTGTTCACCGGCAATCGGCTCGAGCTCGAGACGTCCGGACTGACCGTCGCCAGCCTCGCCAATTTCCAGTATCTCGACTTCTACCTGCCGACGACGCTCGCGGCCGGCGCGACCATGTTGACCGTGACCGGCACCGCCGACCTGACCAACGGCAGCGGCACGTCGTCCACCGTCAACGTCGGCATCAACGGCGCCTCGTCGCCGCTCGCGCCGGGCGACAGCATCAAGCTGCTCCATGCGGGAACGCTGGTCACCGCCGCCGGGCTCAACGGCACGGCCACCGGCACGGGCATGCAGGGCGTGACGCTCGCCTACACGTTCGACATCACCGCGACCGCGACCGACCTCGTCGCCACCGTCGCGGCGCCCCCCACCGTGACCAAGGTGAGCAAGGCGCTGTCCGAAGGCTACGTGTCGGGAGTGTCGTTGATCAATCAGGGCGCCGACCTCGCCGCCGGCAGCGGCATGGCCAACGCCGTCGCGGCGGCGGGCGAGGCCTGGTCGACCTTCGGCGCGGTGTCCGGCGGATCGCAGCGGGCGCGGACCGGTTCGTATGTCGATCTGGACGGCGTCTCGCTGATGGCCGGCATCGCCCGGCGGTTCGACTTCACGGCCGGCAACGCGACGGCCGGTCTGTTCGCCGAATACGGCGACGGCCGCTACGACACGTTCAACCGCTTCGCCTCGGGCGTGGTCCGCGGCCGCGGCAACAGCCACTCTTACGGCGGCGGCCTGATCGGCCGCTTCGATTTCGCGGCGACCGAGACCGGCCACGCCCATGCGGAGGCCACGATCCGGCTCGGCACCGTCCACAACGACTTCCACAGCGCGGATCTGATGAGCGGCGGGGTCGCGGCCGGCTACGAAGCGTCATCGTTCTACGCCGGCGCGAGCGCCGCGTTGGGCTATGCCTGGACGCTCGGCCCGGCGACGACGCTGGACGTCGGCGGCCGTTACCTGTGGTCGCGCCTCGACGGCGACAGCGTGCGGCTGACCACCGGCGAGACGGTGGACTTCGACGCGGTGACGTCGCAGCGCACCCGGCTCGGCGCCCGCCTCTCGCACACGCTCACCGGTGGCTGGACCCCCTTCGCCGGGGCGGCGTGGGAGCACGAGTTCGACGGCGAGGCGAAGGCGACCACCCATGGCCTCGCACTGGACGCGCCGAGCCTCCGCGGCGACACCGGCATCTTCGAAGCGGGGCTCACGCTGAAGCCGTCGTCCGACCTGCCGCTGGCGCTCGACCTCGGCCTGCAGGGCTTCGTCGGCCGACGCGAGGGCATGGCCGGCGGATTGCGGGCCAAGTGGACCTTCTGACCCCGCGCCCCGGCGGAAAGCGTGTCGGGGCGGACCGAGGTCGGCCTCCGCTCGACGCCCGGTCAGGTCTCGCGAAATCCCGATGCGTCGGGATCTGGTGAGGTTGCGGCCCGACCGGCCGACGCCCGTTCGGACCCGCCTCCGCCGATGAAGTTCCGAACGGGTCGAAACACCATCGGCTCGGTTTCACGCAAAGGCGCGAGCCGCGCGAACACTTCCGGGACAAGTGGACGGAAGAAGACGCCTACGTCCACGTCCTCTACACCGAGCGCGAAGCCGACAACCCCGACCCGTCGAACCTCGACCCGGTCCACGACGGGAAAGGGTTTCAGTAGTATCGGATCAGGAAGTGAGGGGGAGCTCTCCGCCGGAGAGGGACATTTTAACCAAAGAGACTACGATAATGCTGGCGCGGTTCAGAGCCTCAACTGCCCAGTTCATTCTCCGCAGCTTCCAAAAAGGCACAGAGGGCGCCGCCTAGATCCCCGAAGGATCGAGTGTTCCGACCCTTCATCCTGACGGACCATGGCCGCGTGCTGTGCCGGAAATTGTAGGGAACCAACTTCCCTTGGTCGTCAAACTGCGCGTCGAACGTGACGGGCCGGTATTCGAGAGATCCGAACGGGTCCTTCAGCCGCCGGCCGGTTTTCGGGGACGTTCCAAACAGGCCAATCAATGCTCCGTCTTCATATTCGTCCAACAGGATAATGCACTTTCCCGAAAGGCGACTTTCCACCAGGGCGAACGCCTCCGCCGCCGTGTTCACGCCCTCAATGCGCAGAGACCGCTTCTCGGCCGAGGGAACATGGCTCATAGCCTGTGCCACAAGCGGGCTTCCTTCGGCTCGGCACTTCAATTCCACCACCAACTCGTCGCCCTCGACGACATTCGTGACGTCACCTGTGAGTAGGGCAGCCACGTGTTTACAGAACTGGCCGCCCCTAGCCCCCGCTGGGCACCGGCAAAAGATCCTGAGGTCTTTCCCGCGACCCTCTGCGACGATGTCGTAAGGCTGTGAGGCTGAACCCTTAATACGGAAGCGAAGAACATCAGCATTGGTGCCCATGAATGCCCCATATAAATCAAAAATAGACCACACCTATGCCTTGATACAAAAGTATAGTACATCGCATTTAATGCAGATGAACACGGCACATTGCCACTCAGTCTACGGGCATGCTCCAGATCTCGGGCAGGTCGGCAGTTAGCAGCGCCAGCGCGGCCGATGAAGAAAAAATCTGCGTAGATCCGCTGACAAATTTGCTTCCAGATTTGTAGTCAAGCCCGCCTTGATTGAGCGCTCATAATCCGCATGCCGACCATCCTAGCCTCCCCTCCGGGTCGGCCACAGTCAATCCTCCCACCCCCCTCCGTTCGTCGACCACCTCCACTCTTGCCGCCACCTCCGTTCCGCGCTACAACCGAACCGTAACGTACGGTACGGCGCCCGAACGCTTCGGCGCGCCGCCGTCGCAGGCTCCGCCTTCCACCCGGCCTTCGGACCCGCCCCTCGCGATGGACCACGTCCCCACCGACGACACTCCCTGGACGGATCGTCAGCGCGACGTGCTCGACGCCGTTCTGCGGCTGCTCGTCGAGGAGGGCGATCGGCTGACCACCACCGCGGTCGCCCGCGCCGCCTCCTGCTCCAAGGAAACCCTCTACAAGTGGTTCGGCGACCGCACCCGCCTGCTCGAGGCGACGGTGCGCTGGCAGGCGTCGCGGGTGAAGGTGGCGCCGGTCGGCGGCCATCGGCTCGATCGCGCCTCGCTCACCGCCCGGCTCGAGGAATTCGCGGTCAACTGGCTGACGGTGATCGCCTCCGACACCTCGATCGCACTCAACCGGGTGGCGATCGGTCAGGCCGCCAAGGATGCGACGCTCGGCGAGATCGTGCTCGCCAACGGCCGTTTCGCCATGGGCCGGCGGCTGGAGCCGGTGCTCGAGGCGGGGCGCGAGGCCGGGCTCCTCGCCTTCGACGACCGCGAGACGGCGTTCCGCACCTTCTTCGGCCTGGTCGCCCGCGACGTCCACATCCGTCTGTTGCTCGGCGAGCCGATGGACCTCTCCGCCGACACGATCCGGACCGATGCGGTCCGGGCCGTCCGACAGTTTCTCGTCCTCCACGGGGTACCCGAAACCGGGTCGCCCGCGGACACAACCCCGAACGGCCGGTGACCGGCCGAACCACGAGCGAGGGAAGGAACCCCCGATGCGCGTCTATTACGATTCCGATGCCGATCTCAATCTCATCAAGGGCAAGAAGGTCGTGGTCGTCGGCTACGGCAGCCAGGGCCGGGCGCACGCCCTGAACCTGAAGGACTCCGGCTGCAAGGAGATCCGGATCGCGCTCAAGGCCGGGTCGACCACCGCCAAGAAGGTCGAGGCCGACGGGCTCCAGGTGATGACCGTCGCCGACGCCGCCAAGTGGGCCGACCTGATGATGATGGCCACCCCGGACGAGCTCCAGGCCGACATCTACAAGGCCGAGATCGCGCCCTTCGTCCGCGACGGCGCGGCGATCGCCTTCGCCCACGGCCTCAACGTCCACTTCGGGCTGATCGAGCCGAAGCCGACCCTCGACGTGATCATGATGGCGCCGAAGGGCCCCGGCCACACGGTGCGCGGCGAATACCAGAAGGGCGGCGGCGTGCCCTGCCTGATCGCCGTCCATCAGGACGCCTCCGGCAACGCCCACGACCTCGCGCTCTCCTATGCCTGCGGCATCGGCGGCGGCCGCTCCGGCGTGATCGAGACCACCTTCCGCGAGGAATGCGAGACCGATCTGTTCGGCGAGCAGGTGGTGCTCTGCGGCGGTCTGGTCGAGCTGATCCGCAACGGCTTCGAGACGCTGGTCGAGGCCGGCTATGCGCCGGAGATGGCCTATTTCGAGTGCCTGCACGAAGTGAAGCTGATCGTCGACCTCATCTACGAGGGCGGCATCGCCAACATGAACTACTCGATCTCCAACACCGCCGAGTGGGGCGAGTACGTCTCCGGCCCGCGGATCATCAACGCCGACACCAAGGCGGAGATGAAGCGAGTGCTGACCGACATCCAGACCGGCAAGTTCACGTCCGAGTGGATGCAGGAATACAAGGCCGGCGCGGCCCGCTTCAAGGGCATCCGTCGCCTGAACGACGAGCACCAGATCGAAGCGGTCGGCGCGAAGCTCCGCGGCATGATGCCGTGGATCGCCAAGAACAAGCTGGTCGACAAGGGCCGCAACTGAGCGACGCGGGCCTTTCGGGCTCGACCGACACGAAGACCGAGAGCCGGGCGGCGACGCCCGGCTCTCGCCGTTTCGGGACTCGCCGAGAGGGATCCGCGACGCGTCGCCGGATCGACCGGCCGATCAGTTCGGATATTCCTTCGCCGCCCACCAGGCGTAGGCCGCGGCGAGCGCGCGCATCCGCTTCTCTTCGTTCTCGGGATCGTACCAGAAGCCGGACGAGGACGAGGGCAGAGAGGCGATGTGCGGACGCCGATCGATCACCGCGCCGGAGGCGGCGCGCACCACCAGGGCGCCGTCGATCCAGTCGGTGGCGTCGTTGCCGCCGCCGAACCGGTCGAAGCTGCTGCTCCGTCCGCTCCCCGTCCAGGCCGCGAGCTTCACCGAGGCGATCTCCAGGGTCAGAACCGGCGCGCCCTTGGCGGTCGGATCGATCCGGCCGGCGAAGGCGGAGGGGATCGCGGCGCGGGTCGCGGCGGCGACGCGAGCGGCGTAGTTCGGCACGCCCTTGGCCGCGAACGGGCCGGCATCGACCTCGACGGCACGGAAACGGGCGATCGCCGGAGCCGGTTCGCCGGTCGCACAGCCGGCGAGCGGCAGCGCGGCGAGACCGAGAAGGCCGAGATCACCGAGGAAACGGCGGCGGGTCGGAACGATCATGGACGATGCCTTTCGAGGATTGCCGCCGGCGCCCGCGGTCACGATGCGGGACGGCGAACCGTCCGTGCCGGCGCTGGGGCGCTCCGACACGGGGATCGACGACCGTCGGGCGACCTTCCGCGGTCGTCCGGCCCCCTCGGGGCGGCGGCGCTCGTGACCGCCGGACGCACCGGCGTCACGAGCCCGGGGTCTCAGGCGTCGGCGGCGGAACCGCGCAGCGCGTGGAAATGGGCGAGCAGACCGGTGGTCGACGGGTCCTTGCCGACCGCCTCCGCCTCGCCCTCGACCATCGGCAGGAGTTCGGTGGCGAGCTGCTTGCCGAGCTCGACGCCCCACTGATCGAACGAGTTCACGTCGAAGATCACCCCCTGGACGAACACCTTGTGCTCGTAGAGGGCGAGCAGCCGGCCGAGGGTGAAGGGGTCGAGCTTGCGATAGAGGATGGTGTTCGACGGCCGGTTGCCGGGGAACACCTTGTGCGGCAGGAGCGCGTCGACCTCGGCGCGGGACATGCCGGCGGCCTCGAGTTCGGCCCGCACGGTGCGTTCGTTCTTGCCGACCATCAGCGCTTCCGACTGGGCGAAGCAGTTCGCCACCAGCTTGGCGTGATGATCGAAGAGCTCCTCGTGCGGCTCGGCGGCGAGCAGGAAGTCGACCGGCACGACGTCGGTGCCCTGATGGATCAGCTGGAAGAAGGCGTGCTGCCCGTTGGTGCCGGGCTCGCCCCACACCACCGGCCCGGTCGGCCGCAGCACCGGCTCGCCGCTGCGGGTCACCCGCTTGCCGTTCGACTCCATGTCGAGCTGCTGGAGATGGGCGGCGAAACGCGACAGGCGTTGGTCGTAGGGGATCACCGCATGGGTCGCATAGCCCATCTGGTCGCGATACCAGACGCCGATCATCGCCAGGATCACCGGCATGTTGGCGTAGAGCGGCGCCGAGAGGAAATGCTCGTCCATCGCCGCGCCGCCGTCCAGGAAGGCGCGGAAGTTCACCTCGCCGACGGCGAGCATGACCGGCAGACCGATCGCCGACCAGACCGAATAGCGTCCCCCGACCCAGTCCCAGAATCCGAAGGCCCGCTCGGCGGAGATGCCGAAGGCCTCGACCTTGGGAATGGCGGTTGAGATCGCCGCGAAATGGGCGCCGACCGCCGCCTCGCCGAGCGCGCCGGCGATCCAGGCGCGGGCGCTCGCCGCGTTGGTCATCGTCTCGAGCGTGGTGAAGGTCTTCGAGGCGACCAGGAACAGCGTGGTCTCGGGCGACAGCGGCTTCAGCGTGTCGGCGATGTCGGCACCGTCGACGTTGGAGACGAAGTGCACCTTCGGACCGTCGTGGTAGGGGGCGAGCGCCAGCGTCACCATCTTCGGACCGAGATCGGAGCCGCCGATGCCGATGTTGACCACGTCGGTGAACCGCTTGCCGGTGGCGCCGGTGATCGTGCCGGCGCGGACGCCCTCGGCGAAGGCCCCCATCCGGACCAGGACCGCCTCGACGTCGGGGCCGACGTCGCGCCCACCCACCCAGTGCGGCCGACCGCCGGGATTGCGCAGCGCCACGTGCAGCACCGAGCGCTTCTCGGTGGTGTTGATCGGCTCGCCGGCGAACATCCGGTTGCGCCACCCTTCGACGTCGCTCGCCCGGGCCAGCGCGAACAGGAGATCGAGGGTCTCGTCGGTCAGCCGGTTCTTCGAATAGTCGAGCAGCAGGTCGTCGTGGGCGACCGAAAAGCGCGAGAAGCGGTGCCGGTCGGCGGCGAACAGGTCGCGGATCTGCACCGACTGGAGCAGGCGGGAGTGGTTGCGGAGGGCCTGGAAGGCGTAGTAGCGCGAATCGGACATGTCGGTCTTCCGCTGGCGTTTCCGGGCGGGGGCCGCCCGAGGGTTCGGCGCCGGCCGCCGACGCCGGGACGTGCTCTCCGATCCGGTCAGAAAGCCTTGAAGGTGATCAGGGTCTTGGTGTCGACGATCCCGGGGATCGAATGCACCTTCTCGTTGACGAAATGGCCGATGTCGCTCGAATCGTCGACGTAGAACTTGACGATCAGATCGTGGTCGCCGGCGATCGAGTAGATCTCGGAGGCGATCTCCGCATCGGCCAGTGCCGTGGCCACCTCGTAGGAGCGCCCGAGGTTGCATTTCACGAGAACGAAGAACGGTTTCATCGCTGGGGACCTCTCGACGATGGGTTCAGTCGAGCAGATGGCGGCCGGAAGGGCAAGAGGGAACCAATGCGCAGGAGCTGCGCGCGCTTCGCGACGATCCGCCCCACCACCGCCCCGGGGCTTGCCAAGGGCGGTTTCCCGGCTTAATTCCTGACGCCGTTCTCAATGGGGGTGCCCGATCGGATCGGGCTGAGAGGCGTCGCCAACCCCTCGAACCTGATCCGGGTCGTGCCGGCGGAGGGATTTGAGACCGATGAATCCGACGGAATCGCCATTGCCGCCCGCACGACCGCCACGTCCGGTGGTCACCGCCGACACCGTCGCGGCGATTGCCGAACGCGTCCGCCGACGCCGGCCGCGGGTCCACGCGATCACCTCGCCGGTCGCCCTCGGACCGACCGCCAACATGCTTCTGGCGATCGGCGCGGAACCGTCGCTGACCTTCTCGCCGGAAGAGATCCCCGACTTCGTCGCCGGCGCCGACGTGCTGCTGATCAACCTCGGCATGCTCGACCGGCAGCGGCGCGACGCGGCGCTGACCGCGATCGAGGTCGCCAAGGACGCCGGCGTCCCCTGGGTGCTCGATCCGGTGAAGGTCGAGAGCTCGTCCGGCCGCCTCGCCTTCGCCCGCGCCCTGATGGAGATGGACCCGGCGCTGGTCCACGCCAACCGGGCGGAGTTCCTGGCGCTCGCCGGTGCGGCCGCCGACCCGGAGACGGTCGGTGTCCATGCGGTGAGCGCGCTGACCACCCTCGCGGTCACCGGCGAAATCGACTTCGTCACCGACGGACGCCGGACCGTGCGCATCGCCAACGGCCATCCCCTGATGGACCGGGTGACCGCGATCGGCTGCGGCGGCACCGCGATCGCCGCGGCCTTCCGGGCGGTCGAGCCGGACGCGGTGGCGGCGGCGACCGCCGCCTTCACCGTGGTCGGCGTCGCCGGCGAAGTCGCGGCGGCCTCGGCGGTCGGACCGGGATCGTTCGCCGTCGCCATCCTCGACGCGCTGTCGAGCCTCGAAACCGAAACCCTTCTCGCACGGGCCCAGATTTCATGATCCCCGACATCCGAGTCCACGCCATCCTCGATCCCACCCGCAGCCGCGGCCGTCCGCTTCCCGAGCTCGCGGTGGCGGCCGTCGAAGGCGGCGCGACGCTCGTCCAGTACCGCGACAAGGATGCTCCGACCCGGCTGATGATCGAGCGGGCCCGCGAGATCCGCCGGGCGCTCGCCGGTTCGAAGGTGCCGCTGATCGTCAACGATCGGGTCGACGTGGCGATGGTCGCCCGCGCCGACGGCGTCCACGTCGGCCAGGAGGACATGGCGGTGCAGGACGTGCGCCGCCTGCTCGGCCCCGACGCGATCGTCGGACTGACGGTGAAGAACGCCGACCACGTCGATGCCGCACCGATCGGTCTCGTCGACTACGTCTGCTGCGGCGGCGTGTTCGAGACGTCGTCGAAGGTCAATCCGGCTCCGCCGCTCGGCGTCGTCGGGTTCGCCCGGCTGGCGGTCAGGGCGCGGATGACGCGGCCCGGCCTCTCGGTCGGTGCGATCGCCGGCATCACCGCCGCGAACGCCGCCGACCTGATCGCGGTCGGTGCCGACGGCATCGCGGTGATCTCCGAGATCTTCATGGCCGACGATCCGAGAGCGGCGGCGGCCCGTCTGCGTGCCGCGGTCGACGCGGCGCTCGAGACGCGGCGGCTCGAGGAGGCGCGGGCATGACGGCGATCGCGCTGACCATCGCCGGCTCGGATTCGGGCGGCGGCGCCGGCATCCAGGCCGACCTCAAGACGTTCTCGGCGCTCGGCGTCTACGGCGCCAGCGTGATCGCCGCGCTGACCGCCCAGAACACCCGCGGCGTCTCCGGCGTCTTCGACGTCCCCGCCGATTTCGTCGCCGCCCAGATCGACGCGGTGTTCTCGGACATCGCCGTCGGCGCGGTGAAGATCGGCATGCTGTCGCGACCGGAGGTGATCCGGACGGTGCGCGAGGGCCTCGACCGCTGGCGGGTGGCGCAGGTGGTGCTCGACCCGGTGATGGTGGCGACCAGCGGCGATCTGCTGCTGGTGCCCGAGGCGGTGGCGACGCTGCGCGACGTGCTGATCCCGCGGGCGACCCTGGTCACCCCCAACCTGCACGAGGCGGCTCGGCTCTGCGATCGGCCGGTCGCCACCTCCGCCGCCGAGATGTTGGCCCAGGCCCGGCTGTTGATCGCCGGCGGAGCCCAGGCGGTGCTGGTCAAGGGCGGCCATGCGACCGGCGATGCGGCGACCGACCTGCTGCTCGGGGCCGGCGGCGAGCCGGTCTGGCTCACCGCGCCGCGGGTCGCCACCGAGAACACCCACGGCACCGGCTGCACCCTGTCGGCGGCGATCGCCGCGGGGCTGGCCAGGGGGCTCGACCTCGAACCGGCGGTCCGGGCCGCCAAGGCCTATCTCTCTGCGGCGATCGCCGGTTCCGATCGCCTGAAGATCGGCGGCGGCCACGGCCCGGTCGACCATTTCCACGCCTGGTGGCCGAAGTGATCGGAACGGCGGGAGGCGCCGTTCTCCCGCCTCTCCCTGTCGGAAACAAGCTCGCCGGCGAAGAAAACCCGCCGAGCGTCATGAAACCGTGATCGGACTCGTGTTCTTCGAGCCTCGTGGTCGAACGATGCTCGGAGCTCACCGCGATGACGGCCGTCACCGACGTACGCCATTTCCATGCGTTGTTTCTTTCCGACATCCATCTCGGAACACGGGGATGTCGGGCGGATCTGATGCTCGACTTTCTGAAATATCATGATGCCGAGACGATCTACCTCGTCGGCGACATCGTCGACGGTTGGCGGCTGAAGCGCGGCTGGTACTGGCCGCAGAGCCACAACGACGTCGTCCAGAAGATCCTGCGCAAGGGCCGCAAGGGCGCCCGGATCGTCTGGGTCCCCGGCAATCACGACGAGTTCCTGCGCGACTACGTCGGCTCGAACTTCGGCATGATCGAGATCGCCGATTCCTGCGTCCACGAGACGATCGACGGCCGCCGCTTCCTGGTCATCCACGGCGACCAGTTCGACGTGGTGGTGCGTCATGCCCGCTGGCTCGCCCATCTCGGCGACTGGGCCTACACCGCGGCGCTCGGCGTCAACACCGTGTTCAACGACCTCCGCCGCCGGCTCGGCTTCTCCTATTGGTCGCTGTCGGCCTGGGCCAAGCTCAAGGTCAAGAACGCCGTCAACTTCATCGGTGACTTCGAACGGACCCTGTCGGGCGAGGCCCGACGGCTCGGGGTCGACGGCGTGGTGTGCGGCCACATCCACCACGCCGCTCTGCGCACCGAAGGCGACTTCACCTACGTCAATACCGGCGACTGGGTGGAGAGCTGCACCGCGGTGGCGGAGAACCACGACGGCACCCTGGAACTGATCGTCTGGCAGCGGCCACAGACCGGCCTGGCCACCGACGCGACCGACCGCGAGGCACTCGCCGCCGCATGAAACGCCTGCTCATCGTCACCGACGCCTGGCGTCCCCAGATCAACGGCGTCGTCCGCTCCCTCGAACGTCTGGCGCAGGAACTCGAACGTCTCGACGTCGTCGTCGACTTCCTGACGCCGCTCGAGTTCCGCACCCTGCCCTGCCCGACCTATCCGGAGATCCGCCTCTCGTTGACCCACGTCGGCGCGATCCGCCGGCGGATCGAGGCGGCCCGCCCGGACTACGTCCACATCGCCACCGAAGGCCCGCTCGGGCTGATGGCGCGCCGCGCGGTGCTCGACATCCGCAAACCCGGATACACCACCAGCTACCACACCCGCTTCCCCGAGTACCTGTCGGCCCGACTGCCGGTACCCGAGCGGCTGACCTATGCGGTGCTGCGCTGGTTCCACAATTCGGGCCTCGCCTGCATGGTGGCGACGGAATCGCTCCGGGCGGATCTGACGGCGCGGGGCTTCCACGATCTGGTGACCTGGTCGCGCGGGGTCGACGTCGATCTGTTTCGGCCGCGCGACGACGTCGGCGAGATCTATGCCGGCCTGCCGCGTCCGATCCTGCTCAACGTCGGCCGGGTGGCGGTGGAGAAGAACCTCGAGGCGTTCCTCGGGCTCGACGTACCCGGCACCAAGGTGGTGATCGGCGACGGACCTCAACTCGCCGAGCTGAAGAAGAAGTACCCCGGCGCCCGTTTCCTCGGCCAGAAGGTCGGCGAGGACCTCGCCCGCCACTACGCGGCGGCGGACGTCTTCGTCTTCCCGTCGAAGACCGACACCTTCGGCAACGTGATCGTCGAAGCGCTGGCCTCGGGCCTGCCGGTCGCCGGTTACCCGGTGATGGGGCCGATCGACATCGTCGGCGGCACCCGGGCGGGGGTTCTCTCGGACGACCTCGGCGCGGCGGTCCGCGAGGCGCTGACCCTCGATCCCGCCGAGGCGCTGGCCCGCGCCGCCGACTTCACCTGGGACCACTCGGCCCGCCAGTTCCTCGCCAACCTCGAGGCGGCACAGGAACGCCGACGGGCGATCCAGGCGGAACGCGGCTCGCCCCTCGAGACGGTCTGACCGTCGACGCCACACCGTCGACCGCGAGCAGGGGGCGGCGTCACCGGACCGGTGCGCGCCGCCCGGCCTCGCTCACTCCACCGGCAGGGTGACGAAGCGCATCTCGCCTTCGGCATTGGCGATCAGCAGCAGCGCCCGCTTGCGGCCGTCCTTCTTGGCGGCGGCGATCTTGGAGGCGACGTCGGCGACCGCCGCGACCTCCTCCTGACCGACCTCCAGCACCGTGTCGCCCGGCACGATCCGCTTCTCGGCGGCGACCGAATTCGGCTCGACCTCGGTCACCACCACGCCCTTGGCGACCGCCTCCTTGATCTTGAACCGGGTGCGGGTGCCGTCGTCGAGCGGCGCCAGCGTCAGGCCGGAGACCTTCGCCGTCGGCGCGGCGACGCCGTCCTTGCCGCCCTTCGAGGTGGTCGCCTGCTTCTCGCCCTCCTCGAGCCGGCCGAGCACCACCTTGACGGTGATCTCCTTGCCCTTGCGCAGCACCACGACGTCGGTCGCCTTGCCGATCGCCGTGTCGGCGACCATCCGCGGCAGATCGCGCACGCTCGGTACGTCGCGGCCGTCGAACCGGACGATGACGTCGCCCGCCAGGATGCCGGCGGCCTCCGCCGGGCCCTTCTCGCTCACCCCGGCGACCAGCGCGCCCTTCGGCTCCTTGAGGCCGAGACTCTCGGCGATGTCCTCGCTGACCGCCTGGATCCGCACGCCGAGCCAGCCGCGGCGGGTCTCGCCGAACTGCTTCAGCTGATCGACCACCGCCGCGGCGAGCTTCGAGGGCACCGCGAAACCGATGCCGATCGAACCGCCCGACGGCGACACGATCGCCGTGTTGATGCCGATCACGTCGCCGTACATGTCGAACAGCGGGCCGCCGGAGTTGCCCTTGTTGATCGCCGCGTCGGTCTGGATGAAGTTGTCGTAGGGACCGGCGTTGAGCTCGCGGTTGCGGGCCGAGACGATGCCCACCGTCACCGAGCCGCCGAAGCCGAACGGATTGCCGATCGCCATCACCCAGTCGCCGACCCGCGCCTTGTCGCTGTCGCCGAACTTGACCGCCTTGAGCGACTTCGCCGGCTTGACCCGGAGCAGCGCGATGTCGGTCTTCTGATCGCGGCCGACCAGTTCGGCCTTGAGCTTGGTGCGATCGGAGAAGTTGACGACGATCTCGTCGGCGCCGTCGATCACGTGGTTGTTGGTGACCACCAGACCGGACGGATCGATGACGAAGCCGGAGCCGAGCGACTGCACCTTGCGCGGTCCGTTGCGCCCCTGGCTCTTGAAGAACTCGTCGAAGAACTCCTGGAACGGCGAGCCCTCCGGCGCCTTCGGCATCGGAATCTGCTTTTCCGCGGCCAGCGTCTGCGAGGTCGAGATGTTGACCACCGCGTCGGTCAGGCTCTCCGCCAGATCGGCGACCGAGGCCGGACCGGCGGCCGTCGGCTGGCCGGCGAAGGCTCCCGACACCGGCTGGACGGCGAGCACCGCGGCGACCGCCAACCCGCGCGACAGGCGCGCCCAACGTCGTCCGGCGACCAGAGAGGAGAGGACCAGCGTCACGGGGTAAGCCTCCGAAATCGTTCGGTTGAGTGAGAAGAGGACGCCCGGCGTCGCCGCCCGCGTCCTCCCGTCTCGCCGGGACCGAGGGCCGCACGCCCCCCTCCCGTTCGATCGCCACCGCGGGACGATGCCCGCGGCGGCTCCGTTTCGTGTGGCGGGCCGCACCCGCCGGTCGATCGCTCCGGACCCTAGCCGCGCACCAGCCAGACCAACGCCACCCCGGCCACCAGAGCGGTGAGGCCGCCGATGCGGAAGGCGTTGTCGCCGACGTGCCGCGCCTGGGCGAGCAGCCGCTTCATTCCCGACGGCGCGGCCGCATAGACCGCCCCCTCGAAGGCCAGCACCAGCCCGATCGCGTCGAGGAGATCGCGTGTCCCCGGTCCGATCGTCATGGCGTCACGGCGCCGTCGCAGCCGGAGCGGCCGGAGCCGCCGGGACCGGAGGAAGCGCCGGAGCCCCCGCCGCCGCCCGCGCCGCGCCGCCCTTGGCGTCGGTCAGGAAGCGCAGGAAGTCCGAAGACTGCGGCGACATCAGGAGCCGGGTGTCCGCCCCCTTCAGCGACGTCTCGTAGGCCTGCATCGACCGGTAGAACTGGAAGAAGCTCGGATCCCGGTCGTAGGCCTCGGCGAAGATCTTGATCCGCTGGGCATCGCCCTCGCCGCGTACACGCTCGGCGTCACGCGCCGCTTCGGCGAGCAGGATCTCCTTCTCCGCGTCGGCCTTGGCCTTGATCCGCTGGCTCTCTTCCGAACCCTTCGCCCGCAGCTCGGTGGCTTCGCGCTGGCGTTCGGTCTGCATCCGCTGGAACACCGCCTCGGAGTTCTTCTGCGGCAGATCGGCCCGGCGGATCTTGACGTCGATGACGTCGACGCCGATGCCCTTGGCCTCGAGATCGACCTGCGCCTTGATCTTCTCCATCAGCCCGGCCCGGTCGTCGCGGACCACCGCGAAGAACGAGGCGTCGGCGAGCACCGCGCGCACCGCCGAGGTGATGAAGGTGTTGAGCCTCAGGTTGCCGCCCTGGACGGTACGGACACCCTGATAGAACTGCACGGGATCGACGATCCGGTAGCGGGCGAAGGCATCGACCACCAACCGCTTCTTGTCGGAGGCGATCAGCTCCTGCGGCTCGAGATCGATGTCGAGGATCCGCTTGTCGAGATATTCGACGTTCTGGATCAGCGGGATCTTGAAGTAGAGACCCGGCTCGACGACGGCGCGCCGGACCTGGCCGAACTGCAGCACCAGCGCCTGGGTGGTCGGGGTGACGACGAAGGCCGAACCGAGCGCGGCGACGATCGCCACCACGACGAGGCCGAGGATACCGAGGATACCGGTCTTCATGGCTGGCCTCCGGTCTTCGGCTGTGCCCTACGGTTCAACTGGTCGAGCGGCAGATACGGTTGGACCGCCCCCTCCCCGTGTCCCTGGTCGACGATCACCTTGTCCATTCCGGAGAACACCCGCTCCATCGTTTCGATGTAGAGACGCTCGCGGGTCACCGCCGGCGCGTGCTGGTATTCGGCGAGAACCTTGCTGAAGCGGTCGGCCTGACCGCGCGCTTCCTCGACGATCCGCTGCCGATAGGCCTGCGCCTGGGCGGTGATCGCCGCCGCCTGACCGCGGGCTTCCGGAACGATCCGGTTGGCATAGGTCTGGGCTTCGTTCTGCAGACGCTCGGCGTCGATGCGCGCCGCCTGGACGTCGCGGAAGGCGTCGATGACCTGGACCGGCGGGTTGACCCGGTTCATGTTGACCAGACGGATCTCGACCCCCGAGTGATAGTCGTCGAGCGTCTTCTGCATCAACGCCTTCACGTCGGTCTCGATCCGCCGCTGGTTCTCGGTGAGGATCATCTCGATCGAGTTCTTGCCGACGACTTCACGCATCGCCGCCTCGGCGACCGCCTTGACCGTCGACTCCGGGTTCTGGATGTTGAACAGGAACGATCGGGCGTCCTTGACGTTCCACTGCACGCGGAACGAGACGTCGATCATGTTCTCGTCGCCGGTCAGCATCAGGCTCTCGTCCGGCACGTCGCGCCCGGGGACGCCGCGACCGGTGTCGAAGTCGCGCTGCCCGACCGAGATTTCGCGCACCGCGAGCACCTTCGGCGTGTAGACCTGCCCGATCGGAGCCGGGAAATTGTAGTTGAGGCCCGGCGTGGTCTGCGAGACGACCCGGCCGAGGATCAGTTCGACGCCGAGTTCGTCCGGCTCGACCCGGTAGAAACCGGTCGCCGCCCACAGCGCCAGGGCCGCCACCGCGGCGAGGCCGATGGTCTTGGCGCCGATCGTCCCGTCACCACCCGACCCGCCGGGCAGCCAGTCGCGCAGCCGTTCCTGACTGCGCCGCAAGAGGTCTTCGAGATCCGGGGGCTGGTTGCCTCCCGACGGTCCGCGCGGCGGCTGACCCCAGGGCCCACCGCCCTTCCATCCTCCACCGCCGTTCTGGTTGCTCCAGGGCATCTTCTGTCCTCTGCCGGATCGACCCCGCCCGCGGTCGCTCCGGCCGGACGGGATCCGTCTTCAGCCGAGGCGGACCGCATCGAGGCCCCGCTGTTTATAGGTATCCGACCGGAGGGTTTCAACGGAGCCGCCCGCCGCACGCGACGATCGGACCCGGAATTCGACCGAATTCCGTCTCAATTCGACGGCGGAACGCGACGACGGAGGGTGACGAAAGCGAAGTCGGCTTCGTCTTTCGCGCCGCGCACGCCCGGGATCCGACGGATCTCTTCCCAGACCTCCGGCGCCGGCTCCGGCAGCAGCACCGCGCCCTCGATCGGCGGTTCGAGCGCCACTTCGGTCAACTCGATCCGATCGGCGAGCGGCAGTGCGAGCGCGTAGATCTCCGCCCCGCCGACCACCGCGACCGCACCGACCCCGCGTTCCCGGGCCACTCGGCGTCCCGCCGCCAGTGCCGCCTCCAGCGAACCGACCACCTCGACCCCGTCGAGGGCGAGATCGCGGTCGCGCGACACCACGATGGTGTGGCGTCCGGGCAGCGGCCGGCCGATCGAGGCATGGGTCCGGCGCCCCATGACGATCGGCAGCCCCATGGTCAGCGCCTTGAAATGGGCGAGGTCGGTCGGCAACCGCCACGGCAGACCGCCGTCCCGGCCGATCACCCGATTGCCGGCGGCGGCCACCACCACCACGATCTCGACGTCGCTCGATCCGGGTTCGGCCATGGTCATGCCTCGTCGTGAGCGGCGGCGTCGCCGAACGGCGACAGCCCCCGCGGCGGCTCCTGACGGGGACGCCCCTCGGCGAGTTCGACGAGCGCGTCGCCGGTCACCCGGAACACCGTCCATTCGTCCATCGGGATCGATCCGAGCGATTCGTAGAAGGCGATCGACGGCTTGTTCCAGTCGAGTACCCACCATTCGAAGCGGCCGAGACCCTCGTCGACGCAGCGCTTGGCGAGATGCCGGAGCAGCGCCTTGCCGATCCCCTTGCCCTGATGCTCTGGCTCGACGAACAGGTCCTCGAGATAGATCCCGTGGCGTCCGCGGAAGGTCGAGAAATTGTAGAACCACAGGGCGAAGCCCACCGGCACTCCGTCGAGTTCGGCGAACTCGCAGTAGACCCGTGGGTTCGGCCCGAACAGCGCCACGTCGAAACTCTCCGCCGTCGCTTCGACCTCGTGGTCGAGCTTCTCGTAGACGGCGAGCTTCTCGACGAAGGCGAGGACGAGGCCGGCCTCCCCCGGCCGGGCGCGACGGATGGCGAGGTTCATGCGATCTCCTTCTCCTGCGGCGATCACACCGCCACCGGGGCCTTGATGTGGGGATGCGGGTCGTAACCGGTGAGCCGGAAGTCCTCGTAACGGAAGCCGAAGAGATCGGTGACGCCCTCGGCGAGTTCCATCTTCGGCAGCGGCCGTGGCTCGCGCGAGAGCTGCAGCTCCGCCTGCTCGAGGTGGTTCAGATAGAGATGCGCGTCGCCCAGCGTGTGGACGAACTCGCCCGGCTCCAACCCCGCCGCCCGCGCCATCATCAGGGTGAGCAGCGCATAGCTGGCGATGTTGAAGGGCACCCCGAGGAAGACGTCGGCCGAACGCTGATAGAGCTGGCAGGAGAGCCGTCCGTCGGCGACGAAGAACTGGAACAGGAGATGGCACGGCGGCAGCCGCATCTTCGGCACGTCGGCCGGGTTCCATGCCGAGACGATCAGCCGCCGGCTGTCCGGGGTGCGGCGGATGTCGTCGAGCACTTGTGCGATCTGGTCGATGGTGCCGCCGTCCGGACTCGGCCAGGCCCGCCACTGGTGGCCGTAGACCGGCCCGAGATCGCCGTTCTCGTCGGCCCATTCGTCCCAGATCGACACCCCGTTCGCCTTCAGATAGGCGATGTTGGTGTCGCCCTTCAGGAACCACAGGAGTTCGTGGACGATCGACTTCAGATGCAGCTTCTTGGTGGTCAGGAGCGGAAAGCCCTCGGCGAGGTCGAAGCGCATCTGATGGCCGAACACCGCCCTGGTGCCGGTTCCCGTCCGATCGGTCTTGGTGACGCCCTCGGCGAGGATCCGTCGCATCAGATCGTGATAGGCGCGCATCGGGAGTCCTCTTCCTTCGGCATCGAGTCGGGCGGGCCGGCCCGCATGCCACATTCGCCCGACGCGGCGCAATCGGCAATGCCGCGCGGTGCAGGGCTCGGTTTCTCGGCTCGGCGCGGCGCCGCGCCCACAACTCGCCGCCTTTGCCCGCGAGGGTCCCCCGATCGTTCCGCCGACCCGGGGAGTTCCCATGCCGATCGCCCACGTCGCCCTCTGGACCGCCGACCTCGACGCCGCCGCCGCCTTCTGGACCCGCCACTTCGCGGCCGTGGTCGGCGACGAATACGTCAGCCGCAACCGCGAGGGCTTCCGCTCCCGCTTCGTCCGCTTCGCCGAGGGTCCGGCGATCGAGCTGATGACCGGCCCCTGGCTCGACGGCGCGCCGGCCGATCCGGGCGAACGGATCGGCTGGACGCATCTGGCGGTTTCGCTCGGCTCGGAAGCCGCGGTCGACGCCGCCGCCGCCCGCCTCGCCGCCGAGGGTGCCCTGGTCTCGCCGCCGCGACACACCGGCGACGGCTACTACGAGGCGGTCGCCCGCACCCCCGAGGGGGCGCTGGTCGAGATCACCGCCTGAGACCGCCCGGGCGTCACTCCGCCGCGATCCGTTCGACCGCCTCGACCGCTTCGCTGCGGAAGCTCGCCACGATGTGCTCGGCGAGCGCCTCGACCGCCGGCCCGACCGCCCGCGGCGCCCGGACCATCTGGATCTCGTAGTGGCCGATCACCGGCAGCAGTCGCTCGTCGATCGGCACCAGCTCACCTTCGATGACGCTCTTCGGCACCGGCGCCACCGCCAGATCGGCGAGCACCGCCGCCACCTGACCGACGTAGTGCTGGCTCGAATAGGCCACCCGATAGGCGATCCCCGCCCGATCGAGCACCTCCAGCGCCTTCGACCGCCACGAGCAGGTCGGACCGCTGACCGCCAGCGGCAGCGGCCGCCGGGTATGCGCCTCGCCCCAGCGCGCCCCCACCCAGACCAGTTGTTCGCGATGGACGATCGTTCCGGTGATCGGCGCGGCGCAGCCGAGCCCGGCCGAGACCAGCGCGATGTCGATCATCCCCAGGTCGAGCCGGCCGAGCAGCTCGGTCGACGACCGGCAGTCGACGTCGACCTGGACGTTCGGATGGGTGGCGGCGAACCGCGCCAGGATCTGCGGCAGGAAGCGGGTCGCATAGTCGTCGGGCGTGCCGACCCGGACGACGCCCGCCGTGTCGGCGCAGCGGAACCGGGCGAGCGCCTCGTCGTTGAGCCGCAGGATCCGCCGGGCATAGCCGAGCAGGTCGTCGCCGGCCTCGGTGAAGGCGACGTTGCGCCCGTCCTTGGCGAACAACGGCCGACCGACGATCTCCTCGAGCCGCTTCATCTGCATCGACACCGCCGACGGCGTACGGAACACCGCCTGCGCCGCCCGGGTGAACGAGCCGGTCCGATGGACCGCCATCAGGGTCTTCAGGAGATCGATCTCGAGCAGGCCCTGGCCGTCGCCGAGCCCCTCGCATCCGGCTTCGCGATCACTCACCTCGGCGCCCTCCGCGTCAGAATTTCTGATCGTTACGATTAATCCTTTTCGTTTGATTGATCAATGGGGCGATGCGAAGCTCCTCGCATCGGGTCTCGTCCCGCTCTTCCACCACCCCATCGGTCTTGCCCCGCGCCGCTCACCGGAGCGCGACGGAGGAGGTGCACCATGCGCGAAGCCGCCCTCGAGATCGCCCGGATCGGCGATCCCTACCAGTCTTCCGCCGTCGAGCGGATGCTCCGCCGCCTCCGGGCCGCCGTCGGCCGGGCCCTGCGGTCGCTCCGCCGGTCGCCGGCGTCGACGCCGATCGACCCGCACGACCCCCGGCTGCTCGCCGATCTGGGCCTGCGCCCCGGCGATCTTCCGGACGCCGACACGGCCGCGCGCGCCGAGGAACGCTGGCGGCGCGTATGATCGACGAAGCATGAACGCCGGGGGGTCTTTTCGCCGGCGTTCGGCTCGCCTATATTGGGAATGCCGTCGCGAGACGGCTATGGCGATAAACGAGCGGTTCAATAAGCCTTTCGGACCCGGGGGCAGTACCCGGCGCCTCCACCCGAGCCCATCCGGACCATCAGGTTCCGTGTGGGTTCCGGCGGGGGCGAACCAGGATCGACGAGGGTCTAAACACCGTTTTTTTGCCCGGCATGATACCGCCGTTATCGGGTCGAATATAGTTGCCAACGACAACTATGCTCCGGTTGCAGTGGCCGCGTGAGCGGTTTCTGACTCCGGTTTCAAGTCCTGACGTGTAGCAGCGGCAGGCGGGGTTCGGAGGTACCTGGCAACAGAAACCTCCACTTCCGCTCCCTCGGGCGCGGCCTCGGCCGTCTTCCGAAGTCCGAACGTCCGCCGGTCGGAGCGCATCGAGAAGCGGGAGGAACCCGGACGGCCCGGCCCGACCGATCTTTCGACCGCCGAAGCCCGCTCTCGCCGACGGCCCCTTTCCAGCCCGACCGACTCCCTGACCGAGAAACGCATGGCCCACGATCTGATCCGCTACGACGTACTGGTCCAGGACGCTCTGCGTGGTGTCGTGCGCAAGGTGCTCGGCGAGGTGCAGAAGACCGGCCTGCCGGGCGAGCATCACTTCTACGTCTCCTTCGACACCGGACATCCCGGCGTGCGCATTTCCGGCCGTCTGCGCCAGCGCTACCCGACCGAGATGACGATCGTCCTCCAGCACCAGTACTGGGACCTCGAGGTCTCCGAGAGCTGGTTCGAGGTGACGCTCTCCTTCTCCGGCGTGTCCGAGAAGCTCCATGTCCCCTTCACCGCGGTGAAGGGCTTCGTCGATCCGTCGGTCGAGTTCGGCCTCCAGTTCGAGGTGCTGCACGAGAACGCCGGAGAGGCGCCGGCCGCCGACGTCGACGGGCCGCGGCTGGTGCCGGTCGAAGTGTCGACCATCCCGACGCCCCCCGCGGCGGTCCCGACGGCGGTCGAACCCGCCGAACCGGAAGCACCCGCCGCTCCCGAACCCGCTCCGGCGACCGCGACGGTTCTGTCGCTCGACAAGTTCCGCAAGAAGCCGTGACCGTGACGAGGGGCGTGCGATGGTCGAGATCCTGAGCCTCTCCAGAGCCCGCAAGACCCGCGACCGCGCCGACAAGCGCAGGCTCGCCGAAGAGAATCGCGTTCGTTTCGGCCGCACCCGTTCCGAGCGAGAAGCGACCGAGAAGACCGAGGAAATCGCCGCCCGACGCCTCGAGGCCCATCGTTTGATGGGACCGGAAGGCGACGACACCTGATTTTCGGCCGGCTGGGAACCGGCCGTTCCGAGGCAGTGGGACACGCGGCGAGACGGTCCATCCGATTTTCATGGGCAGGTCTGCGCCGCCGTCCCCGCCGAGGATGGGAGGAGCGACGCAACCGATGGAAAAGCGTTCGATGACGATCGCCGGACACCGCACCTCGGTCGCACTCGAGCCGGAGTTCTGGCGCGCGCTGGAAATCCTCGCCGCCGCCCGAGGGCGCCCGCTCGCCGCGATGGTGGCGGAGATCGACGGTGCCCGTTCGCCCGAGCGCAATCTCGCCTCGGCCATCCGCGTCGCCGTTCTGACCGCCGTGTCCGCCGCCCACACGCCGATCTGACCCCCCGTCGATCCGTCGGCGCGACGAGACGCCGTCCGAAGGGACGGTGATCGCGGCCCCGCGCGTCGATCCGGCCGACGACGACCGCCGCATCCGCCGTCGAAGACGATCAGGGGGCCGGCGCTCCACTCGGCGGCAGGATGGTCATCGGGGCCGCACCCGACGGCGGCGCGCCGCTGCCGAGGACCGGCGGCGCCGGAGCGATCACGATCGGCGGCGGCAATGGCGGCGGAGCGATGCCCCCACCGGCGCCGACGGCGGGTCCGGGCGCAGCCGGTCCCGTCGGGATCGGAGCGGCCGGCACCGCGGGCCGCCGTGCGTCCTCCTCGGCGCGACGCTGGGGATCTGCCTCCGACGCCTTCTTCGCGTCCTGGGCCCGGCGGGCCGCCTCGCTCGCCTCCTGGGCGCGCCGTGCCGCCTCGACCGCCTCCTGGGCCCGTCTGGCGGCCTCGGCCTCCTGGGCACGCTTCGCCGCTTCGGCCTCCTGTGCCTTCTTCGCCGCCTCCTGCTCGCGGTGGATCTCCTCCAACCGGCGGCGTTCGCGGGCGAAACGCTGACGCTCCATGATGTCCTGTTGCAGCGTCTCGACCCGGTCGATCTCCTTCTCGAACGAGCGCAGCGTCAGCCACGCCTCGAGCGGTC
This sequence comes from uncultured Alphaproteobacteria bacterium, assembly GCA_937919435.1. Taxonomy (GTDB): domain Bacteria; phylum Pseudomonadota; class Alphaproteobacteria; order Rhizobiales; family Ancalomicrobiaceae; genus Siculibacillus. The sequence continues at coordinate 40,624 of CALFRR010000265.1, forward strand.
GCGTGTCGAACTCGACCCGAGGCCGGTCGATCGGACCGCGGATGCCGATCCCGACCGACGGCGTCGCCTTGGAGATGACCGTCCGGACCGCTTCCACCGCCTGGCCGGTCGGCTCCATCGTCCAATCGGAATCGATCGTCGATCCCGCCAGATCGACCGCCGCCCGTCCGGTGATCCGGGCATTCGGCGTCTCGACGATCACCCGGCCGCTGCGCGCCACGCCGGCCTCGATGGTGAACGGCGTCTCCGCCAGATCGATCGCCGTCCGGCTCGCCGCCATCCGCGCGGAGAACACCCGTCCGGTCTCGCCCGGTGTGGTCGCGGCGCCCGAATCGGCGGCGACCGCCGTCGCCGCCATCGCATCGATGCCGAAGCCGTCGACGCCGACCCCATCGAGCCGCAGCCGCCCCTGCCCGGCGAGCCCGGCGACCATCGCCGCCACCGAGCGGCCGGTGGTGGCGACCGTCGCGTCGCCGCCGATCCGACCGGTCGCCACCGGCCGCCCGCCGACCCGCCAACCGAGCTGCTCGAGGCTCGCTCCTGCGAGCGCCCCACGTCCGTCCAGTCGGATGCCGGCCTTCGGGTCGCGATCGACGGTGATCTCGCCGTCGAGCCGCCCGCCGGCGAGCCCGGCCCGGATCTCGCCGAGCCGCAGCCGCCCGCCGCGTGCCTCCAGTCTGAGCGCGAGCCGGTCGAGCGTCGACGCCGCGCCGAGCCCCGCCCGCTCGACCGAGAGCCCCAGATCGAGATCGGTGACCCCGGCGAACACCGGATCGCCGAGCGCCACATCCGACCAGCCCGCCGTCGTCGCCGACGTCGCCCCCTCGCCGAGGGCGAGCCCGGCGAGCGTCTCGACGTCCAGCCGGTCGACCTCGATCGTCCCGGCGACCGTCGCCGGCCGTGGCCCGAGATCGAGCGTGCCGCCGGCCCGGATCCGCGACCCGTCGACCGTTCCCACGATCTCCGACAGATCGAGCCGCGGCCAGGTGCCGGCCACCGACGCCTTCAGATCCACCGGCAGGCGCCGTTCGATCGCCACCATCGGTCGCCCGATCAGCGCCGCCAACGTGGTGGCGTCCGGCGAGGCGACCGCCAGCCGGCCGGCCCGGATGGTGGTTCCCTCGGGGCCGACGCCGAGCCGCCCCGACGCCGCGATCCGCCCGCCGCCGAGCGTCGCCGTGGCGTCGACCGCCACACCGTCCGCCGCCGCGGTCCCTTCCGCCTTCAGCGACACCGCGACCGGTCCCTTGGCGGTCAGCGGTCCGAGCACTCGGGCGAGCGCGCCGGTCGGCGCCGCTCCGTCGAGCCGGCCCTCGAACCGGATCTTCGCCCGCGCCGGATCGTCGATCCGTCCGATCCAACGGCCGTCGATCGCCAGATCGGCACCCGCCGCCCTGCCCTGCGCGGTGAAGCCGAGATCGCTCGCCTCCTTGCCGGTCGCCCGGCCGGAGAGTTTCAGCCGCACGTCGAGCGGCCCGGCGAACACCGCGGCGGCGGCCGCGCGCTCGACCGACGCCGGTTCGGCGAGAAGACCGCCGATCGCCCGGATCGCGGCTTCCGGCCGCGGCGCGACGATCGCCAGATCGATCGTCCCGTCCGGCACGGTGGTCGGCCGGTCGATCCGGCCGGAGCCTTCGATCTTCGCGCCGGCGAGATCGGCGATCGTCAGTTTCTCGATCGACAGGGTCTCGTCGGAGATCTTCGCCCGGACCGCCACGGTGCGGGCGGCGATGCCGCCGACCACCATGGTTCCCGCGTCGAGATCGAGCGCCAGTGCCGACGGCCGCGCGTCGCCGTCGAACACCGCCCGCCCGAGCCGCGCCAACTGGTCGAACTCCAGCCGCTCGGCGCTCGCCGCCACGTCGAGCCCGCGATCGCGCCGCCAGTCGAAGCGGCCGCGCGCCTTGGCGGTGCCGACGGCGAACGACAGATTCTCGCCGATCACCCGATCCGCCGAGGCCGAGACCTCGCCGGCCAGGGTCGTCGTGTCGAACCGCTCGCCGGCGACCGGCCGACCGCGCCACCACGCCGCGGTCAGTGCCGGTTGGTCGGCGGCGAGGTCCGCCCGCCCTTCGAAACGGAGAGCGGGGCCGGCCGGAATCCGACCGGCGAGGGAGAGCCGCGCCCGCCCCGGCATCCGCGCCTCGAAACGCTCGACCGTCAGCCCGCCCGGACCGCTGGAGACCGCCGCCGAGACGTCCTGGACGACGCCGCCGCCGACCACCAGTCCGGCGAGATCGACCGAGAGCCGACCGCTGCCCAGCCCCTCGCCGGCCCGCCCGAGCCCATCGACCAGAGCGCCGACCGTCTCCGCCGGTGTCGGCCGGGAGCGTTCGTCGTCCGCTGCGGCGAGACGGTCGAGATCGACCTGCCGCGCCGCCAGCCGCACCTCGAAACGGCGTTCGCTCCCGAAACCGAACTGCGCCTCGCCGGTCAGTGGCTGCGCCCGTTCCTCCGGCCCGAGCGCCAACGTCGCCTCGGCGAGGCCGAAGCCGGCGAAATTGGCGACGACCCGCCCGTCCAGCCGGAACACGCCGCCGCCCAGCGCCGCCGGGACGCCGGCCCGCGGCTCGCGACGTTCGAGGCTCAGCGTACCCGTCAGACCCGGGGTCCCGTCGGTCACGCGAGTGACCGCGTCGAGCGCCAGCGTCGCCGGATCGTCCGCCGCATTGGCCTGCAGCTTCACCCCGAAACCGCCGTCGACCTGTCCCGCCGACAGCCGGAACCCGATCTGCCGCCCGCCGGCGAGTGCCCCACCGTCGAACTTCCAGGGGCCGGCGAGGCTCGCCGCCGTCCCCGTCGCGGCGATCCGCGTGACCTCGAAGCGCCCGCCGGTGCGCCGGTCGGCGACCGACAACCGCCCGTCGGAGATCTCCAGGAAATCGAAGGAGAGGGTCGCCGGAGCGCCGGTCCCGTGGCTCTGCGGCCACACCACGCGCCCGGCCCGGTCGATCTCGACGTCGATCGCCGGCCGTTCCAGCCGGGCTTCGGCGACCTTGACCTCACCGCGCACCAGTGGCGCCACTTCCAGATCGAGTTCGAACCGGCCGACCCGGACCAGCGGCGTCTCCACCGGACCGATCACCACGTCGCCGAAGATCAGCCGCGGACTGGGCAGCAGACGCATGTCGACGTCGCCGAGGATGCGCGCCTCGACGCCGCTCATCCGCGCGATCTCGCGCTCGAAGATCGCCCGATGGGCCGACCAGTCGACGAAGAACGGTCCGATCAGTGCCGTGACCAGCGCGGCGATGATCGTCAGGCCGACACCGATGTAGATCGAGTTCACGCCCCGCGTCCCTCCGCCGGGCGCCGACTTCCCGCGCCCGCCTCCGTTCGATCTCCCCGTCCTCTCCCGACGATAGGGCGAAGCGACGCGAATTTCGAGCCTCGGGTCATTTCGCCGCGCCGCCGTGACGCGCCCGTGACCGACGAGCGTCGGCGACGCGCCTCGGCCCGATCAGGCGAACGGCAGGATCTTGCCCGGATTGAACAGGTTCTGCGGATCGAGCGCCCGTTTGATCGCCGCCATCGCGGCCAGCGCCGGGTCGCCGTGTTCGGCGCAGAGATACTTCGCCTTGCCCTGGCCGACCCCGTGCTCGCCCGAGGCGGTCCCCTCCATCGCCAGCGCCCGTTCGACCAGCCGCCCGGCGAAGGCCTTGACCTTCGCCACCTCGGCCGCGTCGTCGGGGTCGAACAGCGGCAGGACGTGGAAGTTGCCGTCGCCGACGTGGCCGACGATCGGCCCGACGATGCCGGAGGCGACGATGTCCGCCTTGGTCTCGGCGATGCACGCGGCGAGCCGCGAGATCGGCACGCAGACGTCGGTGGAGAAGGTCTTCGCTCCCGGTCGGAGCCCCAGCGCCGCCCAATAGGCGTCGTGGCGCGCGGTCCACAGACGGGTCCGCTCCTCCGCCTTCGTCGCCCAGGTGAAGGGCCCACCGCCGAGCTCTGCCGCGATCTCGCCGAACCGCGTCGACTGCTCGGCCACCCCCGCCGCGCTGCCGTGGAACTCGACCAGCAGCAGCGGCGTCTCCGGCAGATCGAGCTTCGAATAGAGATTGCAGGCGCGGACCTGGACTTCGTCGAGCAGTTCGATCCGGGCGACCGGGATACCCGACTGGATGGTCAGGATCACCGCGTCCGCCGCCGCCGCGACGCTGCCGAACGGGCAGATGCCGCCGGCGATCGCCTCCGGGATGCCGGAGAGGCGGAGGGTCAGTTCGGTGATGATCCCGAGCGTGCCTTCGGAACCGACGTAGAGCCGGGTCAGGTCGTAACCGGTCGACGACTTCTTCGCCCGCCGCGAGGTGGTGATCACCTCGCCGTCGGCCCCGACCACCCGGAGCGCCAGCACCACGTCCCTCATCGTGCCGTAGCGCACCGCGTTGGTGCCCGAGGCCCGGGTCGCCGCCATCCCGCCGAGGGTCGCGTCGGCACCGGGATCGATCGGAAAGAACAGGCCGGTGTCGCGCAGCCGGTCGTTCAGCGCCTTGCGCCGGATCCCCGGCTGGACCACCACGTCGAGATCCTCGGCATGGACCGCGACCACCGCGTCCATCCCCGAGAGATCGACCGAAATGCCCCCTGCCGGCGCGTTGAGATGGCCTTCGAGCGAGGTGCCGGCGCCGAACGGCACGATCGGCACCCGGTGGGCGGCGGCGATCCGCACCACCTCCTGCACCTCGGCCTCGCTCCGCACGAACACCACCGCGTCCGGCGGCTGGTTGGGAATCCAGGTGAGCGTGTGGCCGTGTTGCTCGCGCAGCGACGCCGACGTCGACAGCCGTTCCCCGAACCGGGCCGCGAGGGCGGCGATCGCCTCCCCCGTCCGCGCCACGTCGTGCCGCCGTCCGCTGCCCTCGTTCATCGCGTCGCCCCCTCCGCCGCTCCACCGGCGGCGGACCGTAGCAGAGGCATGTTCGGCTCGGAAGCGCGACCTGCGGCGTTCAGCCGCGGTCGAGTCGCGAGGCGACGAAGCGCGACAGGCTCGGCCCGATCAGGATCAGCACGAAGAACCGCACCGACTGCATCGCCATGACGAAGCCGACGTCGACCGGGCTCGAGGCGGCGATGATCGCCACCGTGTCGAGCCCGCCCGGGCTGGTGGCGAGAAAGGCGGTCAGCGGATCGATCCCGAGGTAGTGCACCAGCATCGCCGCGAGCCCGGCGCAGAAGGCCATCAGCAGGACGATCGCCGCGGTGATCCACGGCAGCGCCCGCCAGGCATGGGCCAGCGCCGCCTTGGTGAAGCCGAGCCCGATCCGCCAGCCGAGCACCGCATAGGCGGCGATCAGCACGACCGGCGGAAATTCGAAACCGGTGATCCCGGTGGCGTGCAGGAACGCGGCGACGAACATCGGCGCCAGCATGCCGCCGGACGGCAGCCGGGCGAGGATGCCGAGGACGCCGACCCCGACCACCACCGCCGCCGTCACCCCGAACGCCGACCAGTCGACCGGTGGGAACAGCACGAAGGGCTTGTGGGCGACGCCGTCGATGAACAGCCGCGCCACCAGCGAGGCCGACGAGGCGACGAACAGCACCCGCAGATACTGCATGAAGGCGACAAGCCGGGCGTCCGCCCCGTTGGTCTCGGCGAGGATCACCATCGCCGACGCCGCCCCCGGCGACGAGCCCCAGACGCCGGTGGTGCCCGGCACCACGCCGCTGCGGGCGAGCCCCCAGCCGCAGAGCGTGGCGAGCGCCACCACCATACCGACGGAACCGAGCAGCAGCGGCCAATCGGCGAGGAAGGTGCGGACGATTTCCGGCGTCAGCACCGAACCGATCATCCCGCCGATCACGCACTGCGCCCCGAGCCAGGCCCCTTTCGGCACCTTGATCTCGACGTCGACGAGCCGCAGCACGAGGCCGGCGACCAACGGTCCGAGCAGAAAGGCGGCAGGAAGTCGTACGACTTCGAGCAATGTGGAGACCGCGGCGGAGAGGGCGAGCAGCCCGAGCCATCGCAACGCCGCCCCACGCCGGCCATCGGGAAATGCCATCGTCGTCCCTTCCGGACGGGTCGGCCGACGATCTGTGGGCCGGATGCTCGGCCGCGCTTGAACCACGGCGGGCGGCGACGGGTCAAGCCGGGGCGGGTCATTCCGGACCCGCGCCGCCGCGGCGCGCACGGGTCGGCGGGGTCGCGTCGGTCCGGGTGCCGACCGCATCCCGCATCGCCGAGGTGCTCCGCCACCGGCCGCCCCCGGGGGCACCGCCGTGACCCGGCCACCGTGCCGATGCCCCGATACGTCACGGGCGCCGATCGACCACGCCGAGTCATACGACTTCATATGAATTTTTCTCGGCGCCGTCCCGTCTCGGCACATTATCGACACAATCACTTACTACAAAGGTCGCATCGCCCTTCGGGGTGATGGCCCTTCTTGGGCGTTTCCTCCCTAGACTTCAGACCGCGAACGCAACCCGTTCGCGGTCCTTTTTTTGCCCGGCGCCGGGTCGCGGAGCTCGCGATCGGCAGAGACCGGGGTCGCGTTTCCGGTCGTCCGCTCGACCGGCATCGATCATCGGTGCATCGGGATCGACCGGCCCCGCCCGGCACGCCACGGCGACCGGCAGGATCGAGGCTGCGTCCGCAAATTGGCCTGACCACCAGACATCCGATGAATTTGCGGCATTCCGTTACGGCGGGCACATTATTGACACAATCACGTACTACCAAAGTCTCATCACCCCTCGGGGTGATGGCCCTTCTTGGGCGTTTCCTCCCTAGACTCAAGACCGCGAACGCAACCCGTTCGCGGTCCTTTTTTTGTCCGGAGGGACCCCGCACGAACGAAGACGGGCCCCGCCGTGCGGGACCCGTCCATCGCGTTCATCGGATCGAGACCGTCGGTGAGACGCCGCGCCTTCGCCGCGGAACGCCGCCGATCACCCCGCGCGGACCTCGGCGAGGAAGCCGGAGACCGCACCGCCGAGCTGCTCGGCCTGTCGCGCCAGTTCACGCGCCGACGACAGCACCTGGGTCGAGGCGGCGCTCGACCCGGCCGCCGCATCGCTGACCCCGGCGACGTTCGAGGTGACCGAGCTCGCACCCTTCGCCGCACTGGCGAGGTTTCGGGCGATTTCCTGGGTCGTCGCTCCCTGCTCCTCGACCGCCGCCGAGATGGTCGCGGCTATCCCGTTCATCGCTTCGATGGTCCGCCGGATGTCGCCGATCGCCTGGGCCGCGTCCCCGGTCGAATTCTGGATCGCACCGACCTGAGTGCCGATCTCGGCGGTCGCCTTGGCGGTCTGGTCGGCGAGTTGCTTCACTTCCGCCGCCACCACCGCGAAGCCCTTGCCCGCCTCGCCGGCCCGCGCCGCCTCGATCGTCGCATTGAGCGCCAGGAGATTGGTCCGGCCCGCGATTTCGTTGATCAGCTGGACGATCGAGCCGATCCGCTCGGCCGCTCCGGCGAGCCCTTCGACCCGACGGGTGGTGCGCTCCGCCTCGCCGACCGCCCGGGCGGCGATCTGCGCCGAGCTCTCCACCTGCCGTCCGACCTCGCGCACCGTCGTGGCGAGTTCCTCGGTCGCCGCCGCGACGCTCTCGACGTTCGAACTCGCCTCTTCCGAGGCACTGGCCACCGCGGTCGCCTGCACCGACGCCTCCTCGGCCGAGGCCGACAGGGTCTGCGCCGCCGCTTCCAGCTCGGTCGCCGCCGAAGACACCATCTGGACCACCGCCCCGATCCGGTGTTCGAAGGAATCGGCGAGATCGTGCATCGCCTTGCGCTTGATCTCCGCCGCCCGCGCCGCTTCGTTCGCCGCTTCCCGCTCCAGCCGGCGCTGTTCGACCGCGTTGTCGCGGAACACCCGCACCGCTCGGGCCATCGCCCCGAGTTCGTTGGTCTTCTCGGTTCCGGAGACCGTCACCTCGAGATCGCCGCCGGCGAGGCGGGTCATCATGTCGGTCATCGCGCCGATCGGCCGAGAGATCGCCCGCGCGATCAGCAGCGACAGCACGGTGAGCACGACCAGGATCACGCCATAGCCCCAGACCAGACGCGATTCCGTGTCCGCCGACACCGATTCCGCCCGGGCCACCGCATCGGCGGTCTCCTTGGCGATCTGCTTCTCGACCTCGTCGATGATCGGCTCGATGCCGCGATGACTGTTCATCATCGCCTTTTCCGCCGCGGCCGCCTCGCCGGCGGCCTCGACCCAGGCGAGGAAGGATTTGCGGTAGATCTCCGCGGCGACCAGGATCGCCTTCTCGGTCGTCCCTTCGAGACCGGCCGCGCGGACGATCGTGTCGAGCTTCTTCGACAGGCCGTCGAACTGCTCGACGTAGCTGCGGTCGAGCCGCAGCATGAAGTCCTTCTCGGCACGACGCAGCTGCAGAACCGCGTTCTCGATCTCGAGCCGCCCCGCCGCCGACGCGGCCTTCTCGATCTCGTGGGCCCGCTCGCGCAACACGCCGAGATGCCCCGACTTGGGATCGAGGCCCATCTGCTGGCGTGCCACCACGATCCGGTCGAAGCCGGCACCGTAGTCGCGCACCCCTTGTGCGATCTTCTCCACCTTCGCCGCCATCACCGGATCGCGCTTCGCCACGGTCTGGACGATCGTGGCGAGCAGTTGGTCCGTCTTCTTGCGCAGGTCGGTGTGCTCGCGGGTGTAGGCGAGATCGGACCGGGTCAGGAAGTTCTTCTCCGACCGCCGGAGCTGCAGGAGATCGATCTCCAACTGCTGCGCCCGCGTCTCCAGTGCATCGGCCGCCGCGGCCTCCGCCCGCGCCGCGTTCTCGCGCAGTCGCCCGTCGACCTGAACCCAGCCCAGCGTGAGCAGACAGACCACCGCCACGCCGACGATACTGCCGATCTGAACCCGAAGTGCGAAACTGGAAAAGGCGATGGCCATCGAAAATCCCCCGGCTCGACCATCAGAGAAGACACCAACGCGACTAACGGACGGTTAATACGGAAACAAGCCGTACAAGACGCACCACGGACACTCGCATACAATCGATCGATACACAAAGGATGTACTCATATAGAAACAAATTCTACCAATATTTTCCTTGAATTCGACAAATCATTTAAATATTTCGACATCCGAACGGCCGCCCGGCGACGCTTCCGTGCAGTACGGAACTTCCGATCTGGGTTCGACGTCGGGTCACCCTCTGCGCACAAGTCGAGGACCGGCCTTCGCGACATCTCCCGTCCGGCCGATCGGACGGCCCGAGCACCCGCGGTAAATACCGATGATCTCTGCAATCGACGATCGAACGTCGGGGAATCCGCCCGCGTTCGTGCGCGCGTCGATCCACACGCCTTTCGGCCGGCCCGCCCTTTCCTCGCCATCGGCCTGCTATAGTTCGGGGTGAACGAATGGAGAATCACCCGAGCGGTCGCCCCACGGCGATCCGACCGACGAGCTTCCGCCACGATGACAGACGCATTCGACCGGGACGATCCGCCCTTCCGCCGGCCGGCCGCCGCCGCACCGCCGCCCGTCCCGCGGGCCGGCGGAATCGCTGCACGCGCCGCCGCCGCGGCCGCCCCGCGCGACCTTCCCGACTATCTCTCCGGCCTCAATCCCGAACAGAGCCGCGCCATCCTGGCGACCGAGGGTCCGGTGCTGGTGCTCGCCGGTGCCGGCACCGGCAAGACCCGGGTTCTGACCACCCGCATCGCCCACATCCTGGCGACCGGCCGGGCGCGGCCCTCCGAGATCCTCGCCGTCACCTTCACCAACAAGGCGGCGCGCGAGATGAAGGAGCGGATCGGCCGTCTGGTCGGCGAGCGGGTCGAGGGCATGCCCTGGCTCGGCACCTTCCACGCCATCGGCACCCGGATCCTGCGCCGCCACGCCGAACTGGTCGGTCTCAGGTCCGATTTCTCGATCCTCGACACCGACGACCAGATCCGACTGATCAAGCAGATCATCCAGGCCGAGGGCATCGACGAGAAGCGCTGGCCGGCCCGCCAGTTCGCGAGCTTCCTCGACGGCTGGAAGAACAAGGGCCTCGGCCCCTCGGAAATCCCGCCGCTGGAGGCCCGCGCCTTCGCCGGCGGCAAGGGACAGGCGCTCTACGTCGCCTATCAGGAGCGCCTGAAGACGCTCAACGCCTGCGATTTCGGCGATCTGCTGGTCCATGTGGTGAAGATCTGGCGCGACCGGCCCGACGTCCTCGCCGACTGGCAGCGCCGGTTCCGCTACATCCTGGTCGACGAGTATCAGGACACCAACGTCGCCCAGTATCTGTGGCTGCGCCTGCTCGCCATCGGCACGCGGAACGTCTGCTGCGTCGGCGACGACGACCAGTCGATCTACGGCTGGCGCGGCGCCGAGGTCGACAACATCCTGCGCTTCGAGCACGACTTCCCCGGCGCCGAGGTGATCCGGCTGGAGCGCAATTATCGTTCGACCACCCACATCCTCGCCGCCGCCTCGCATCTGATCGCCCACAACGAGGGCCGGCTCGGCAAGACGCTGTTCACCGAGAAGGACGACCCCGACGCCGAGAAGGTGGCGGTCGCCAACGTCTGGGATTCGGAGGAGGAGGCCCGCTCGATCGGCGAGGAGATCGAGGGTCTGCAGAGGAAGGGCCACAAGCTCGACGAGATCGCGATCCTGGTCCGCGCCTCCTTCCAGATGCGCGAGTTCGAAGACCGCTTCGTCACTCTCGGCCTCCCCTACCGGGTGATCGGCGGCCCCCGCTTCTACGAGCGGCTCGAGATCCGCGACGCCCTCGCCTATTTCCGGGTGACCGTCCAGCCGGCCGACGACCTCGCCTTCGAGCGGATCGTCAACACCCCGAAGCGCGGCCTCGGCGACGCCACCCTGCAACAGCTGCACGCCTTCGCCCGGGCCGAACGGATTCCGCTGCTCGAAGCCTCCGCCCGCATCGTCGAGACCGAGGAGCTGAAGCCGAAGGTCCGCTCGACCCTGAAGGGGCTGGTCGAGAGCTTCCGCCGCTGGCGCGGCCAGCTCGACGGCCTGCCGCACACCGAACTCGCCGGGATCATCCTCGACGAGTCCGGCTACACCGAGATGTGGCAGAACGACAAGTCGGCGGAGGCGCCGGGCCGGCTCGAGAACCTCAAGGAACTGCTGCGCTCGATGGAGGCCTACGACGGTCTGCCGTCGTTCCTCGAGCACGTCTCGCTGGTGATGGACGCCGAATCCGACGCCGGGCTCGACGCGGTCAACCTGATGACCCTGCACGCCGCCAAGGGGCTCGAGTTCGACACCGTCTTCCTGCCCGGCTGGGAGGAGGGTCTGTTCCCCCACCAGCGTGCCCTCGACGAGGGTGGGCGCTCCGGCCTCGAGGAGGAGCGGCGGCTCGCCTATGTCGGGATCACCCGGGCGAAGAAGCGCGCCATCCTGTGGTTCGCCTCCAACCGGCGGATCCACGGCACCTGGCAGTCGTCGATCCCCTCCCGCTTCCTCGACGAACTGCCCGAGCCGCACGTCGAGATCCGCCAGAGCCGGTCGGACTTCGGCGGCTACGGCCGATCGCGCTTCGACAAGACCGATCCCTTCGCCTCCGGCTATTCGACCCCCGGCTGGCAGCGTGCCCAGGCCCTGAAGCAGGAGCGCGGCGGCTTCGAGGAGCACGGCAACGCCGGCCGTAGTTTCGACGACACCGCCCGCCCGCGCTTCGCCGAGGATCGCTTCGAGCGCTCGCCGAACCGCGACCGCTGGGGCAACCCGATCCGCGACCGCCACGTCAAGGTGATCGAGGGCACGCTGATCGCCAAGAGCAACGCCACCGCGGCGGCGAAATACCGGGTGAACGACCGGATCTTCCACCAGAAGTTCGGCAACGGCACGGTGGCCGAAGTCGACGGCGAGAAGCTGACCATCGATTTCGACCGGGCGGGCCGCAAGCGCGTCGTCGACGCCTTCGTCCAACCGATCTGAGACCGCCGGGGGCCGCCAGGGTCGCCCGACGGCGGCGCGGCCCTTCGGCGCCCGCTCCGCGGCGTGGCGGGTCGGCGGCCGCCCCGCGGCGCCAGGACCATCTCCTCGACGAGGGTCTCGCGGCAACACCACATCCTCCACCGTCGTCCCCGGCCGGAGCGAAGCGGAGGGAAAGGGGACCCACACGACGCCACCACGCCGCGCGAGCGCCGCATGGATCCCCTTCCCCTCCGCCCCTGCGGGGCTCCGGCCGGGGATGACGGGCGGTGAGGGCGGCGAACGCCGAGGCGGACGGGATCCGCCATACCCGGCCCGCGGCGGGCGGAACCGCCCCTTCCCCCGGAAGCAGGCCCGGGGGCTGAGAAGGCGCGCGAACCCGATTTTTCCGCCCCCCTCCGCCGTCGTCCCCGGCCCGGCCCCGACAGCCGTCCACCTCCCCGAACACGCGACTTGCCGCAGCGCCGCGACTTTTCGTACTGATGGGCGACGACCCGGGCGGAAGCACCCGCCCGTGCTGCCCCGGCGCCCGGAGACGAACGAAATGACCGACGCGGCGCCCCCCCGCACCGGAAGCCGCGGCGACCGCTTCGCCGATCTCGCCGTCTTCGCCTGGGGCTGCTGTTTCGTCACCGTCGCCGTGGTGTTCGCTTTCACCTACCCGTTCGGGCATGCCTTCGACGAGATCGAACACTATTCGATGATCGTCGCGCTCCGGCAGCATCCGACCCTGTTCGTCGACCACGCGTCGCTCCGGATCCTCGATCTCGATCTCGGCGCCTGGAGCGATCGGCCGAACTACCTCGCCCACCCGCCGCTCTACCACCTGCTGATGGGGCCGATCGCCGCGCTGATGCCCGGCGACGTCCGTATCGTCCGGCTGGTCGACGTGGCGATGGTCGCCATCGGCCTCGTCCTCGCGCTGCGCGCCGGCGCCCGCCACCTGCCGCGGGCCGGCGATCGGCTGGCCTTCGGTTTCCTCGTGTTCGGCCTGTCGACCGTCGACGGGGTCGCCGCGCTGGTCAACAACGACGACCTGCTGATCCTCGAATTCGGCATCCTGTTCGCCCTGCTCGCCGCCGACCGGCGGCGCCCGATCGCCGTCGGCCTCGTCCTCGCCGCGATCGGCTGGACCAAGCTCAACGGTTTCGTCGCCGCCCTGCTGCTGATCGGCCTCGACCGGGCCTTCGCCGCCGGACGCGACCGCGACCTCTCCCCTCGCCTCGCCGATCTGCCGCTCGCCCTCGGCGCCGGGATCGGCCTCGTCCCGATGCTCGCCACCTTCGTCCGCTGGGGCCGACCGGTGTGGACGCCGCCGGAGTTTCCGGCGTGGTTCGACCGGATCCGTCCGGATCTCGCCGCCACCACCGGTCCGCTCGACTTCGCCCGATGGTTCTTCGCCACCATCGGCGAGAAGCTCGCCGCCCGCCCCGAGAACATCGACGTCACCTTCGCCGCGGTCCCGATCGTCCTCTTCGGCGCCGCCTGCCTCGCCCGCCGCACGCATGCCGAACCGCGGATCCGCGATCTCGCCCGCGCCGGCTGGATCGCCTTTCTGGTCTATGCGCTGATCCACGTCGCCTATGCCTACCTGAGCCTGCAGGCGACCGGCTCGCTGGTCGAAGCTCAGCCGCGTTACTACGGCGCCCCGTGGATCTTCTTCGCCTTCGCCGTGGCGGTCGGCCTCGCCGCCCTGCCCCGGTTCCTCGCCCGGACGGCACGCGTCGTGATCGTCGGTTTCGTGCTGGTCGCCTCGATCCCGTCGAGCATGATCCAGATGGCCTTCTTCACCGAGAGTCTGATCCCCGAGGACGGCCGCGACCTGCGCCCCGGCGCCCGGCTGCTGGCGCCCGCGGTGCCCCATCCGCCGCAACGCGCCCCCGCGCCGGGCGGTGCGATCACCCCCTGATACCCTGGTTTCCGACCCGGCGTCGGCCGACCGGCCGTGAAGCGCGTGCGCCCCTTCGTCGCCGAACGGAGCCGCGACAGGTTCTCTCCGGCGTTGTTTCGGAGTAGGAAACCCCGGCTCCGTCGCGCCGCCGCCCGACGACCCGATGCGCGAAGGCCGACCATGCCGTCCCACCTCTACGCCCTGACGACGACCCGCAGCCTCGCCACCCGGATCGCCGACGCCCTCGCCGAGGGCGAGACGCCGTTCTTCGCCGATGCCGCCGGTGCCTTCGACCGCGGCGACGGCACCTGGGCGGTCGAAGCCTGGTTTCCCGAGGCGGTCGACGACACCGACCTCGCCGAGGCGCTCGCCGATCTCCTCGACGCCGAGGGACTTGCGACCCGCGCCGCCGCGCTCGCCCTGCTCGCCCACGGCCGCATCCGCCCGTTGCGCGCCTCCGACTGGTCCGGCCTCGGCCTCGACGGCCTGCCGCCGATCGTCGCCGGCCGCTTCCGCGTCTTCGGCGACCACAACCGCCCGACCCGCCTCGGCCCGGCCGATCTGGTCATCGAGGCCTCGACCGCCTTCGGCTCGGGCGACCACGCCTCGACCCAGCTGTCGCTCGGCGCCCTCGACGCGGTGCTGAAGGCGACCACCCCGACCCGGATCCTCGATCTCGGCACCGGCACCGGCATCCTCGGCCTCGCCCTCGCCCGGATCCATCCGGCCGCCCGGATCCTCGCCACCGACATCGCCCCGCACGCCGTCGCCACCGCCGAGCGCAACCGCCGGCTGGCCGGTGTCGACCGCCGCTTCCGCGCCGTCCTCGCCGACGGCGTGCGCACCCGGACGATCCGCGCCGCCGCGCCCTTCGATCTGGTGCTCGCCAACGTCCTGCCCGATCCGCTCTGCCGCTTCGCCGGCGATCTGGTGCCGCTCATCGCCCGCGGCGGCCGGCTGATCGTCGCCGGCCTCAGGGTCGGCGAACAGAGCCGGCTGGAAGCCGCCTACGGCGACCGTGGCCTGCGCCTGGAAGCCCGTCACGCGATCAAGGAATGGGCGTCCCTGACCTTCGTCCGCCCCTGACCCTCCCCGGAGAGAAACCATGCCCGCCGTCCAGGTCCGTCTCGTCGCCGAAGGCGACCGCTCCGCGGAGATCGAAGCCCGCCTCGGCGAAGCCTTCGAACTCGACGGCTATCCGGTCACCCGCGAGGAGACCGTCGCCTATTCGGAGATCTGGTCGGTCGATACTCTGGTCTTCGACGCCGACGACGAGGCGAGCGCCGTCGCCCTGGTCCGCGAGGCGCTCGGCGAGGACGCCGACGCCTTCGAACTCACCACCGCGATCGTCGACCTCGACGCCAACTGGATCGCGATGAGCGAGGAGATCCGCCATCCCGTCGCCGCCGGCCGGTTCTTCGTGCACGGCAGCCACGACCGCGACCGCCGTCCTCCGACCGGCATCTCGATCGAGATCGACGCCGAGATGGCCTTCGGCACCGGCCATCACGCCACCACCCGGGTCTGCCTGGAGGCCCTCGACCGGCTGCTCTCCCGGCGCCGCTACGCCCGCCCGCTCGATCTCGGGACCGGCACCGGCGTGCTCGCCATCGCCATCGCCCGGATGAGCCACGTGAAGGTGCTGGCCACCGACATCGACCCGATCGCCGTCGCCATCGCCGCCGACAACGCCCGCCTGAACGGCGCCGGCGGCGAGGTCGAGGTGATCGTCGCCGACGGCATGAAGGCGCGGCGGCTCACCGCCGGCGGCCCGTTCGATCTGGTCGTCGCCAATATCCTGGCCCGGCCGTTGACCCGCCTCGCCGCCCCGGTCGCCGCGGCGCTCGCCCCGAACGGCACCGTGGTGCTCTCCGGCCTGCGCACCGTCGAGCGGTCGCTGGTGCTCTCCGCCTGGCGGTCGCAGGGGCTGTTCCTCGCCTTCGAGATCGAAGCCGACGGCTGGCTCGCCCTGGTCCTGACCCGCAACCGCCCCGTCTGACCGCTCGCCCCGCCTGACCGCTCGCGACGCCGGCCCGCGGACGGGAAACGGCCCGACGAGAGAGACCGCCTCCTCTGCGCGGAGCGTCGGCTCCGCCCACGGCTCCCGGCGTTTGGCCCGGACCGCGCTTTCTCTACGAGACCGTCTCGGACGGGCACGGTGCACCGCTCCGGCGTCGCCGGCCCCGGAGCACGGCTCACCGCGCGCCGGCCGCCGCGTCTTCGCCGGCCCGCGCCCGATCGATCAGATCCCAACCGACCCAGACTACCGGCATCTGCGGTCCCGGCCCGGGCGCGTGCATCGGGAAGGGCGCCGACGGCCGCGCCGAAGCCGGCCCGGCGACGCCGGCCGCCCGCCGGCGGTCGATGCCGCGCCCCGACACGCGCGGATCGGGGTCTTCCAGTGCCGCGACGACGCCCGTGCTGCCCGCGTCGAGGATGGCGTCCGCGCACGGCGGCGTCTTGCCGTGGTGCGCGCAAG
>CALFRR010000266.1 GCA_937919435.1 uncultured Alphaproteobacteria bacterium
GACGCCGCAGGCGTAGGTCTGCGGGTTCCAGCCGTAGCCGGCGTCCTTGTAGCGGCCGGGCTTCTGGGTCATGAACCAGGCGAGCGACGACTGATCGGTCGCCACCGCGTCGGCGCGGCTCGATTCCAGCGCCTGGAAGGTCAGGTCGACCGAGTCGTACTGGTCGACGGTCGCTTCCGGCAGGGCCGCCTTGACCATCGATTCGGCGTAGACGTTCTGCAGCACGGAGATCCGCGCCGCCTTGCCGGCCGCCTTCAGCGCGGCGTAATCGGCGTATTTGCCGTTCGCCTTGAGCATCAGGCCGACGCCTTCCCGGTAATAGGGGATGGTGAAGGCGATCTGCTGGGCGCGTGCGCCGGTCACCGTCATGAACTGACAGGTGATGTCGACCTTGTTCGTCGTGATGTTCGGGATGCGGGCATCCGACGACTGGTTGACGAACTGGATCTTGTCGGGATCGTTGAACAGGGCCTTGGCGACGATACGGCCCATGTCGACATCGAAGCCCTGCAGCTTGTCGTCGGCACTCTTGAAGTGCCACGGCGCATTGGTGCTGCCGGTGCCGAGGACGAGGTACCCGCGCTGGAGAACCTCGTCGAGTTTGCTGGTCGCCTGCTGGGCCGAGGCCGGCAGTGCGAAACCGGCGAGAAGGATGGGGAGCGTCAGTACGCTGGTACGGAGCGAGATGGCCATGATTTCCCCCGATGAGACGATTGCCTCAGAGTGTCCGAAATATGGGACAATGGTCCAAGGTATCGGACACGCGAAGTGAGGGACAGTTTCCACCCTTTGTCAAGGCGCATGGCGTGGGGCTCCCCGATCGTCGAAGACGGCGAGGGGACCGATGACGGCGCGATCGGTCGAGCGGGGGAGGGTTCGGGCGCGTCGGGTCGGCGCGGACGCGGCGATGGGCGGCGCGAACGCCGTCGGCGCTCGCTCCGGGACCGCGAAATCGTGTCGGTGGAAAGCGGGGACGACCGACGAGACCGGTCGGAAGGGCGCGGGGCCCGCGTGAACGACGATCCTCGGCGTCGCCGTCGCGGGAAGTGCGCGGGCGGGGCGGATCGTGTCGGAAGGTCGCCCTCCGGGACCGCGGCCGGGGGGCGCGCGATCTCGGAGGGCGGAGCCGCCCTCAGGGCTGCTTGCCGATGTAGGCGAGGATGCCGCCGTCGACGTAGAGGATGTGGCCGTTGACGAAATCGGACGCCGAAGAGGCGAGGAACACCGCCGGTCCCTTCAGATCCTGGGTGGTTCCCCAGCGGTTGGCGGGGGTCTTGGCCAGGATGAAGCTGTTGAACGGATGGCCCGGCTCGCGCAGCGGCGCGGTCTGCGGGGTCTCGATGTAGCCCGGTCCGAGGCCGTTGCACTGGATGTTGAAGGCGCCGTATTCGGACGCGATGTTGCGGGTCAGCATCTTCAGGCCGCCCTTGGCCGCCGCGTAGGCCGACACCGTCTCGCGCCCCAGCTCGCTCATCATCGAACAGATGTTGATGATCTTGCCGGCGCCCTTGCGGATCATCCCGGGGATCACCGCCTTGGCGACGATGAACGGCGCGTTGAGATCGACGTCGATCACCTGCCGGAAGTCGGCGGCGCTCATCTCGACCATCGGGATCCGTTTGATGATCCCGGCGTTGTTGACCAGGATGTCGACGCCGCCGAGATCGGCCTCGATCTTCGCGACCAGCGCGGTGACGCCGGCCTCGTCGGTGACGTCGCAGACGTAGCCGCGGGCGGGAATCCCGGCCGCCGCATAGTTGGCGAGGCCCTTCTCCAGGGCGGCTTCGTTGATGTCGTTGAAGGCGATCTTGGCGCCGGCTTCGGCGAGCGCCGAGGCGATGGCGAAGCCGATGCCGTAGGAGGCTCCGGTCACGAGGGCGACCTTGCCCTCGAGCGAGAACGGATTGGCGAGTGTCATGGCGGTACGTCCGTCGGGAATGAGGAGACGGGGCCGCCCGCTCGACGCGGGACCGGGCGGCCCGGGAGATCAGCGCAGATCGGGAGTGGCGATGTGGTCCATGTCGTCGAAAGTCTGGTTCTCGCCGCCCATCGCCCAGATGAACGAATAGGCCGAGGTGCCGCAGCCCGAATGGATCGACCAGGACGGCGAGATCACCGCGTCTTCGTTGCGCACCACGATGTGGCGGGTCTCGGTGCCTTCGCCCATCATGTGGAACACCGCCTGATCGGCGGGAACGTTGAAGTAGGTGTAGATCTCCATCCGACGCTCGTGGGTGTGGGCCGGCATGGTGTTCCACACGCTGCCCGGCTCGAGCTCGGTCAGGCCCATCGACAGCTGGCAGGTCTTCAGCACGTCGGGATGGATGAACTGGTTGATCACCCGCTTGTTGGCGGTTGCTTCCGAGCCGAGAGGCTTCTTCTTGGCGTCGGCGATCGACAGGAACCGGGTCTCGTAGGCGCAGTGCGCCGGCGCCGAGACCATGTAGAACTTCGCCGGCTTCGCCGGGTCGTCGCTGGCGAAGGTCACCGAACGGCTGCCCTGGGTGACGTAGAGGCAGTCCTTGAAGCCGAGGGCAAAGGTCTTGCCGTCGACGACGATCCGGCCGGGACCGCCGATGTTGAAGATGCCGAGCTCGCGCCGCTCCAGGACGAAGGTCGTGCCGAAGCTCTTCATGCAGTCGAGCCCCTTGTCGAGCGGCACCACTTCGGCGACCGGCATGCACCCGAAGACCACCATCCGGTCGACGTGGCTGTAGACCGCCCGGACCGTGTCGGCGACGTAGAGGCCGTCGACCAGAAACTCGGCACGGGTCTCCTCGGTGGTGTAGCGGCGGAAGTCACGTTGATTGCACGAATAGCGAATGTCCATGTCGATCCTCTCTCGCCGTCAGCGGCGTTCGTGTGTCGCGTGGCCGGTGGTCGCTCGCGGGCGATTCCGGGTGCAGGGCGGCGACCGCCGTCTGCGCGTCCGGAGCCCCGCGGCGGAACGAACCCGGCGCCGTCGACGCCGCGCCGTCGTCCGCGCCGACGACCTGCTCGCCCTTACCATACCAGCTTGTCTGCTCTTACCATACCAGAAAGATGGCGACATCGGGTCTTCGTCGCGATTCTTCCGCGCCGGTCGGTCGGCGCCCTGCCGGAACCGCGGTGGGAGACCACCCGTGCGCCTCGGCGAGCCGCCTTCGTGGCGGTCGCGGCGCTTCCCGATCGGCCCGAGCCGGCGGTTCCGCCCGTGGCGGCCGCGAGATGGACGGGGCGCGTCACCGGTGGCGACGCGCCCGTTTTCATGGGAACGCCGTTCCGCTCAGCGGCAGGAGTCGGCGATCTCCTGGAACTTCTTGACGTTCGCCTCGCCGCAATAGGCGGCGATGCGGGCGTAGGCCGGTTCCATCTTGGCGCGGAACGGCGCCAGGTTCGGCTTGGTCACCTGGATGCCGGCGGCGGCGATCTTCTCGATCTGGCCGGTCTCGTCGTCGGCGATCTGCTTGCGCATCAGGTTGGCCGAGAGGGCGCTCTCTTCGCGGAAGATCTTCTGCTGGTCGGGCGTCAGACGCTTCCAGGCCACGTTGGAGATCACGTGCACCATGCTGTTGTAGACGTGGCGGGTGATCGCCAGGTGCTTCTGCACTTCGTAGAACTTGTTGAAGAAGGTGACGGCGATCGGGTTCTCCTGGCCGTCGACGACCTTCTGCGACAGCGCCAGATAGAGTTCCGGGAAGGCGATGGCGTGCACGACCGCGCCGAGCGCCTCCATCGACGCCTGGATCTGCAGTTCCGGCGGCGTGCGGACGTTGAGGCCCTTCATGTCCTCCGGCGTGTTGATCGGCCGGATCGAGTTGGTCACGTTGCGGAAGCCGTAGTCCCAGCTCCTGAGCACGACGAAGCCCTGCTTCTCGGCGAGCGGCGCCATCCAGTCCTGGGCCGGGCCGTCGAGGACGCGGAACACGTGCTCCGGTCCGTCGAACACGAACGGCAGCATCACCGTGGCGAAGGCGCGCTCGAACTTGTCGAGCTGGCCCTGGGTCGGCAGACCCATGTCGATGGTGCCGAGCTTGACCTGCTGGGCCTGCTCCTGCGGGCCGCCGAGCACGTTGTTCGGGAAGATGTTGATCTTCACCGCGCCGCTGGTCCGCTTCTCGACGTTGGCGGCGAACTGCTTGGCCGCCACGTGGGCCGGATGGTCCTCCTGGGCGTAGTGGGCCCAGCGCAGGGTCAGCGGGCCGGCGCCGCGCGCGATGTTCGGGGCGGCCATCATCAGGCCCGCTCCCACGCCGGTCTTGAAGAACGTCCGGCGGTCCAATTTCAGATCCATGGTTTCCTCCTGAGTATGGTCTTTTCGATCGGCGTCACATGAAGCCGAACAGTCTGGGCAGGACGAGTGAGAACCACGGCACGAAGGCGACGATCAGCAGCCCCGTGACGATGACGGCGAGGTACGGCAACATCGCCTTCGACGCGGATTCGATGTCGCAGCGCATGATCGCGCAGCAGACGTAGAAGCCGACGCCGACCAGCGGCATGAAGCCGCCGATGCCCATGGTGATGATCAACACCAGAGCGTAGTGGACCTCGTTGAGGCCGAGTTTGCCGGCGATCGGGATCAGCAGAGGCGCCAGCACGTTGAGCGACGGCAGACCCTCGAGCAGCACGCCGACCACGACGAGCAGCAGGATCGAGCCGATCATGAACACCTCGTTGCCGCCGCCGACGGCGTGCAGCAGGGCGACGAGGCGCTGCGGCAGCGAAGCGACGGTGAGCGTCCACGAGAAGGCCGAGGCCGCGGCGAAGATGAACAGCAGCACGCCGGTCAGCGCCGAGGCGTCGACGATCGTCCGCTTGAACGTCTCCCAGTTCATCCGCCGGTAGACGAACGCGCCGAGCAGCAGGCCGTAGAGCACCGCGGCGGCGGCGACTTCGGTCGGTGTCGCGACGCCGAACAGGATGCCGCCGAGCAGCATGCCGGGCATCGACAACGGCAGCACCGCGTGCAGGCAGGCGTTGGCGATCTCGCGCGCCGGCGGCCGCGGGGTGGTCGGCGAACCGTCGCGCCGCGCCCGGTACCAGATCATCAGCATCAGGCAGATCGCCATCACCGCCGCCGGCAGCATGCCGCCGACGAACATCGCGGCGACCGAGACGTTGGTGATCGATCCGACGATCAGCATGGCGATCGACGGCGGGATGGTCTCGCCCATGATCGCGGTGGCGGCGAGCACCGCGGCACCCTCGGCGGCGCCGTGGCGTTCGGTGATCTTGTCGCGCATCACCGTGCCGACCGCGGCGACGTCCGCCGGCTTCGATCCCGAGAGACCGGAGACGACGTACATGCTGGCGACGGTGACCTGGAGCAGGCCGCCGCGCATGTGCCCGACCAGCGTGTAGATGAACTGGACGAGGCGTTCGCTGATTCCGCCGCGCTCCATGATCAGGCCGGCGAAGATGAAGAACGGTACCGCCAGCAGGATGAAGTTGCCGGTACCGTTGACCATGTTGTGCGGCACCACCACCATCGACGGTGCGTCGATGAACCAGAGGTAGGCCGAAGTGGCGAGCAGCAGCACGAAACCGACGGGAATACCGGCGAGAATCGCGAAGAAGAACAGGGCCAGGGCGGCGATCAGCGGCGCTTCGCCGTCGAGCGGCAGCCACAGGTCCGAGGCCAGCGTGGCAGTGAGCAGGAGCACCGCGACGACGCCGCCGACGGCGAGCGAGACGACGCCGTGGGCGCGCAGGTTGAGCACCGCGTAGATCGCCAGCAGCACCATGCCGATCGGCAGCGGCATCGCGATGACGGCGGCCGGAAGCTGGAGGATCGGCGTGATCTCGTACCAGCTCGACGAGATGAACTCGAGCGAGGCGAGACCGACCAGCACCGCGGTGCCGAGCACCACGACGTCGGCGAGGACGATCAGGATGCGTTCGGCCGGGGCGGGCAGGCGGCTGAGGACGATGCGGACGCTGGCGTGGTCGCGGCGGCGATAGGCGACGGCGCCGCCGATGAAGGCCAGCACCGTGAGCGCGATGCGGGCCACTTCATCGGCCCACAGGAACGAGTGTTGCAGGTAGTGGCGCGCGAAGATGTTCCCGAGGACGAGCGCGAGCTCCACGACCATCGCGACGGCCAACAGGGCATCGGCCACGTCGCTCATCCCGTCGATCAGCCGGTTGGGTCTGACCGCATAGTTTTGTCGGCTCGTATCGGCCGTCGTCGACGTCATCGACCGTTTCCTCCCAACGGAACCCGTTCTCTTGTGTAGCGGGGCGACCGCTCGGAGGCCCCCGACGGTCCCGAGCGATCGCCCCGTACCGGGACCCGTCAGGGAGTCGGGCCGGTGATCGGCAGACCGTGGTCGGCCATCAGCTTGAGGTAGTCCTCCCGCGGCGGGACGAAGATGTCGATCCCGCGGAAGCCGGTGGTGGTACGACCGCCGTGCATCACGTTCGAAGGATGGACGCAGACGTCGCCGGCTTCCATCAGGAAGGTCTCGCCGCCGCAGACGTGCTCTTCGCTGCCTTCCAGGATGACCAGGATCTGCACCGCCTCGTGGGCGTGCATCGGGAAGACGCAGCCGGGGGGATTGGTGATGAAGCTGAGCAGCGCCGGACCGGCGGCGACGAAACGGGTCGACGACTGGGCGGTCAGCGGCACCAGCGGGATGTCTTCGATCGTGTAGCAGAACTTCGACTTCTTGGTCGCCGTGTAGGCCATGGCGGTCTCCTTTCGGTGGAACGTCGGGGCCGACCGTCGCGCGTGGTCCGATCGCTTCCGCGGTCGGACCCCCCGTGACCCTCGGCCCTTCGGAGGGCGTTCGCAGCGACCGCCTCGCGACGACCGCACCGAACGGGCCATGCGGCGTCGCTCGGGAACTGGTCGACATCATATACAAATATATGAGGCATACAAGGAGCGGCGGTTCCGTAGGGCTGCTTAGCCGATCGCCGGTGCCTCTGAGCGGGCTCTGCAACCGTTGACGCGTGCGCCGAATCCGGCGCGTGCGGCCGCGTTCGCCGGCCGGAACGGCGCGGCGCGACGAATCGCGGGGAGACGGGAGATGCGGCCGCCGCTCAGCGCGGCAGGACGAGCTTTCCGATGTTCTCGGGCACTTCGACGTCGGTCATGATCCCGTCGACGTGCTCGACGAGCTTGTCGGCGGCGCGGTCGGGATCGTGATCGGCGATCGCCTTGCAGATCGCCGTGTGCTCGCGCACCAGGCGGGCCATCCGGCCGGGCTTCGGCAGGGTGAGGTGGCAGTAGCGGTCGACCTGGATCTTCACGCTCTGCACCACCGGCCAGATGCCGGGGTAGCCGGCGGCCTCGGCGATCGCCGCGTGGAAGGCGTCGTCGACCTGACGGAAGCCGTCGAGATCGCCGGCCGCGATGGCGTCGCGCTGCTGGTGGAGATTGGCCTGGAGCGCGGTGATCTGGGCCCGCGTCGCGCGTTCGGCGGCACCGCGCACCGTGACGTCCTCGAGCGCCTTGCGGATCACCAGCGCCTCGGGCAGCACGTCGAGCGGGATCCGGGCGACGAAGGTGCCGAACTGCGGCACGATCTCGATCAGCTTCTCGGCGGCGAGCCGCAGGATCGCCTCGCGGACCGGGGTCCGGCTGACCCCGAACTGGGCGCCGATGTCCTTCTCGACGATCGGATCGCCGGGCATCCGCCGGAGCGACACGATGTCGGTGCGCAGCGCCTGATAGATCAGTGCGGAGGTGCTCGCCCCGCGCAGTTCCGCCCCGTCGCGAACCACGGTGCGTCCGGCGGCGACGCGCGTGGCCTGTGCCGATCGCCCGGTTTCGGCTGTCTTGGACTGGTCCGGCTTCATGGTTCTCGTCGGCCTCGTGAAGCTCGGCTCAACGCGAGCTCGCATCGATCGTCTCGATATGTGACGTGGAGTTGTCAAGCCCGCCGCGTCGACGCTGGTCCGAGGCGGGAGACGGTCCCGGTTCACACCTTGAGTATCACGCCGATTCGAAGCTGGCCACCACCTCGATATATTAATATACGTGATGTTCGACCGCCGGTGTTGCACCGCGGTCGTCGGCGTGGCCGCCGAGGGGTGGCCGTGCCGCGAGGCGCCGCCGGCTCGGACCTGCGCGCCTCGAACGACGGATTTCCGATGCCCCCGGGCGTGCTGCGCCGAGGTGGCGAACTTCGAAGGACGTGAGACCTGCCATGACCAACTGGAACTTCAGCCTGCCGACCCGGATCCATTTCGGTTGGAACCGTCTGTCGGAGGTCGGCGCCCTGGCGCAGTCCACCGGCGCGACGCGCGTCTTCGCCATGGTCGGCCGCAGCTTTCTCGCCCGCATCGGTGGCGAGGCGGCGCTCGTCGATCTCCTGAAGCCGCTCTCGGTGACGCTGTTCGCCGAGGTCGAGGAGAACCCGTCGATCGCCACCGTCGACACCGCCGCGGCGCGCTGTCGGGCGGCCGGCGCCGGAGCGATCGTCGCGATCGGCGGCGGCAGCGTCCTCGACGCGGCCAAGGCGGTCTCCCTGTTGCAGACCAACGAGGGATCGATTCGCGACTATCTCGATCAGGCGCGCAAGCCGGAGCGGCGCGGCCTGCCGTTGATCGCGGTGCCGACCACCGCCGGGACCGGTTCGGAGGTGACGCCCTTCGCGGTGATCACCAATCCGGAGAAGAACTCCAAGCCGGCGATCGCCTTCCCGCAGAGCTATCCCGATCACGCGCTGGTCGACCCGGAACTGACCGTCGGCATGCCGAAGGAGATCGCGGTGTCGACCGGTCTCGACGCCTTCACCCAGTCGCTCGAGGGCTTCTGGTCGACCCGCGCCACCGAGATGACCCGGTCGATGTCGTTCCGCTCGATTGTCCTGTTGTGGCGCAACCTCGAGGCTGCCTGCCTGCAGGGCGACCGCGATGCGATCGAGAAGGTGGCGCTCGGCAGCGTCATCGGTGGTGCCCAGATGGGCATCATCGGCAACACCGCGCTGCACCCGCTGTCCTATCCGCTGACCCTCGGCCACGGCCTGCGCCACGGCCTCGCCTGTGCCATCTGGGTGCCGGCCTTCCTGCGCTTCAACGCGCCGGCGCTGGGTCCGTGGTTCGACGACCTCGCCGCGGTGCTCGGCATGCGCGGCCCCGAACACTTCGCCGACCAGATCGGCGCCTGGATGGAACGGCTCGGCGCTCCGACCCGCCTGTCGCAGATCGGTGTCGTGCGCTCGGAACTGCCGGAGATCGTCCGCACCGGCGTCGGCGGATCGACCGCCGCCAATCCGCGCCCGCTCGGCCCCGACGACATCCTGAAGGTGATCGAAGGCATGCTGTGAGCCTGCACTCACGAGGATCGACCCGCCGCTCGGCGGGTCGGTTCCCTGGCTCCGCGAATCTGGTCCCGAGCTCGGCGCTGCGAGGTTGTCCCCCGCGAAGGGGGGCGAGGAGAGGCACCGGTCGCTCCTCCGCCACCGGCGCGCGTGCCGGGGGAGCACCCTGTATCAGGGGGGACGCCCCCCGGTTCCGATCGATCCGGCCGTCGCGGTGACGGGTGAGAGACCGCGGCGGCGCCTCTCGTCGCGCGGATGCCGCCGTCAGCGCTCCACGCCGGAGAAGATCACCGCGACCGAGCGGCCGGCCGCCGGAGCGGCGATCAGCCCGGCGAGGCCGGCGGTGCCGGTCGCCGACGCGACGATGTCGGTGTGGTCGCGGCCGGCGCGATGGGCCGCGGCGACCGCGGCTTCGTCGACCACCACCGTCGCCCCGCCGCTCGCCCGCATCCCCTCGGCGATCGCCCACCAGTCGTAGGTCTCGTCGTCGAGAATGCCGTGCGCCAGGCTCGCCGGTGTCGTCTCCCAGGCCCACATGAACCGCGATCTGGTCTTGGCCGCCGCGTCGAGGTCGATGTCTCCGAGCCGCTCCCAGGCTCGCGCCAGCGGCGCGCAGCCGGCGGTCTGCACCGCCCGGAGCTTCGGAATCGACGCGATCGAGCCCCCGGCCCGGGCCAGTGCGAAGCCCTGTGCCAGCCCGCTCGCCAGCGCGCCGCCGCCGACCTGCACGTAGAGGGCATCGGGCATCGTGCCGAGCTTCGCGAATTCTTCCGCCATCTCGAAGGCGAGGGTGCGGCCGCCTTCGATCGCCAACCCGTTGTCGGTGCCCTGGACACCGAACGGGATCGCCCCGCCGGCAACCGCCTCGCGGAACCGCAGGTAGCAGGGATCGCCGACCTCGCCGGGCCGGCGTTCGCAGACGGTGATCGCCGCCCCCAGGTCCTCGAGCCGGGCGACCACCGCCGCATCGGCATCCGGCGGAATGAACACGTCGAGCGCCCGATCTGCCGCCCGCGCCACCACCGCCGCGGCGAGCGCCGCGTTGCCGCAGGAGGCGATCGCCAGCCGCCGGGTGCCGAGCCCTTCGCCGGCCGGCAACCGCGCCGCCTCGAGCACCTTCAGATAGAGCATGACGCCCATCAGATGGCGCGCCTTGTGCGAGCCGGAGACGTTGTGGGTCTCGTCCTTGACCCACAGCGCGCCGCCGTGGCCGATCGCGGCGGCGAGCTCCGGCCGCTCCCGCATCGGCGTGACGCGGAAGCCCCGCCCGTCGATCGCGACGAGCTTCCGGTCGAGCTCGCCGACGATTCCGACCCAGGCGTCGTCGGAGAGCCCCGCCGACCGGGCCAGCCGATAGGGCGACAGCCGGCCGCGGTAGCGCAGGAACGGGTCGGTTTCGCTGCCGATCGGCGGCGACGGCGGTTCGCTCTCCACCACCAGCACGTGGTCGACGTCGTCGCCCGGTCGGCCGGCGTTCGGACAGCGGAACGCGGTGAACAGGCCGGCGTCGACCCGCGCACCGCAGCCGTGACAGCGGAACGTCACCATGGTCAGAGCCCCAGCGCCTTGCCGGCGCCGCTACGGGTGTTGACCGCGGCGATCATCTCGTCCCAGGCCGGCACCAGATCGAGCAGCCCGTCCCAGAACGACTGCTTCATCCGCGCCCGGAAGTCGTCGATCTCCACGCCCTGCTGCTCCACCCAGGTGAAGTAGCCGAGGTTGAACACCCGCTTGCGGTCGACGTGGGTCATCTCCAGGAGATCACTGGTCGAGGTCGCCGCCAACGAGCGGCCCCAGGTCTCGCCCGCCGCCACCGTGTCGAAGCGGTTGCCGAAGTCGCGCCGGATCACCTTGTCGATCTCGGAGCCGTACATCGCGGCGCCGTCGGTCGCCAGGGTGACGATCACGTCGTCGGGGCCCATGTCGTAGTACTTGGCGGTCTTGATCGCCGCCAGCATGTTGCAGAGCGACGACAGGCCGAGGTTCGACAGCGCCTCGACCAGCGCCGGATCGATGCCGCGCCGCTCCGCCAGATAGGCGCGGCCGACCTCGGTGTTGAACAGGACGATCAGCCGGTCGGTGTCGGCGTCGCTGACCCCGGCCACCAGATCGGTGTTCATCACGTTGTGGATGTAGGGCACGTGCTTGTCGCCGATGCCCTGGATGTTGTGCTCGCCGAAGCCGTTCTCGAGCAGGGTCGGGCACTCGGTCGCCTCGACCACCACGATCCGGGTGCCGCGCTTCTCCTTGAGGTGATCGCCGGCGGCCAGCGTGCCGCTCGAGCCCGAGGCCGACACGAAGGCGGCGAGCCGCGAGCCCGGCCGATCCGCGGTGATCGCGGTGTAGAGCCTATCCAGCGCCGCCCCGGTGCAGGTCCGGTGCACCAGATAGTTTCCGAACTCGCAGAACTGGTTGAAGATGATGTTGTCGGGATCGGCGTCGAGCCGGGCGCACTCGTCGTAGATCTCCTTGACGTTGCTTTCCGAGCCCGGGGTCTTGATGACGTCGGTCGAATCGATCACCCACTTGTCGAGCCAGTCGAAGCGTTCGCGGCTCATGTTCTCCGGCAGCACCGCGACGCCGCGGCAGCCGAGGATGCGCGAGATCGCGACGCCGCCGCGGCAGTAGTTGCCGGTCGACGGCCACACCGCCTTGTGGTGGCCGGGGTCGAACTGTCCGGTGACCAGCCGCGGCACCAGACAGCCGTAGGCGGCGAGCACCTTGTGGGCGCGGATCAGCGGGAAGCGGTTGCCCAGCGCCAGCACGATGCGGGCCTTGACGCCGGTCAGCTCGCTCGGCAGCTCGACATGGACGGGAACGTCGGTCAGCCCGCTGCGGGCGGCGTCGTTGAACCAGTGGACGCGGAACAGGTTGAGCGGATCGGCGACGTCCGGATCGACGCCGGCGAGGCGCCCCCGCACGCCGTCCGGAATCGTCGTCGGATCGGCGAGCTGGCCGAGCGTCGGCAACAGCACGCTCGCCTGGCCGAGCCGGGCGATGGTCCGCTCGAGCACCTTCTCGTCGACGATGTTCCGCTCCAGTCCCAGCCGCGCCATGATCCCTGTCCTTTCGCCAAAGCTCGGATGTCCGCATCGGCGTCGTGTCGCGCGCGCGGTCGTCCGTCTCGCATGCACGGTGATCGTTCGCAGGTCAACGGTCCCGACGGATTCCTGTCCGCCCGGCGACCCTGCACCGCCGGGGCCCGCGGCGCGGCTCGGGCCGGTCGCGACCGCCGATCGTCGGTCGGGTCTCCTCGCCCGACGATCTCGGACGGACGAACCCGTCGGTGAGCCGCCGCCGGGGATGCCGATCGCCGTCCGATCCGGCGACGACGTCCCATATGCGGCGTTCCGTCGCAGATCGGACCGGAATGCGTTTCGCCTCCGGTGCGATCACGCCTCTTCTTCGTCACGTCGGCGCGAGCGACGCTCCCGCCGGACCGGGGCGTCGAGCGGCTCTTCTCCGGCGGCGCGCGCGATGTGGAACTGCCGGTAGGAGTGGCCGAGGTGGGCGACCATCCGGCGCTCGGCCTCGTCGATCGAGCGGCTCTCCATCGCCTCGATGATTCCCTCGTGTTCTTTCGCCGCCTCGTGCATCCGCCCGTCGCGATAGGTCGCGTGGAGGTGGGAGAAGCGGAGCACGTCCGGGCCGAGCAGGGCGATCAGCGAGCGCAGCAGGTAGTTGCCGGTGGCCTCGGCGATCTTCAGGTGGAACAGCAGATCCTCCTCGAGGGTGAAGGCGCCGGCCTCCGCCTGTTCGCGCATCCGGAGCTGTGCCTGCCGGATCTCCTCGATCTGGTGCGGGCTCGCCCGCTCGGTCGCCAACCGGACCGACAGCGTCTCGATCGCGGTGCGCACCTCGATCAGCATCTCCGGGCTGATCGCGTCGGAGTTCACGATGTTGGCGATCAGACCGAGCAGCACGTGCTCGCTGAGCGTCTCGATCACCGAACCGCTCTGCGGCGAGGTCTTCACGATGCCGAAGAACTCCAACCGCCGCAGTGCTTCGCGCACCGCTCCGCGGCTGATCCCGAACCGTTCGGCGAGCAGCCGTTCCGGCGGCAGCCTGTCGCCGGGTTTGAGCACCCGACGCGAGATCAGGTCGCTGATCTGCTCGATCACCACCTCGGCCGGACGTTTGATCCGGACCTTCTGGAAGTGGCGCACGATGTCGGACTCTCTGTCGGCCATTTCGACTCCCCACGGCGATGCCGAGTGAACTGGTCTCGGTTCATACCAGAATCGCCGGAGCCGACCAACCGTGCCGAGCCGGCCGTCCCGCGTCGTCTCGGTCGATCGCCCGTCGCGGTGCCGTCTCCGCCGCACTCGATGCGGCGACCCGGTCGAACCGGATCGTCCCGGCGGCTCCCGCCGCCGCCCTCGGTCGCCGGCGAAGACCCGGGAAAACCGGCGGTTTGTCGGTCCTCGCGGCGCTTCGGTCGCGGGCCGGTGCGGTCTCGAACTGGTATCCGGAGATACCAATTTTCCGAGGCTGCATCCGTCTCGCCGTCGCTCGGCTGCGACGCAGCGCCGCGGATGCAGGAAATTCAGAGATATCGGGCTGCGGCGAAGAAGATCGAAGGAGGCGGTTGACTCATATTGGTCCGAAGAGGAGATTGGTATCGAGAAAGACCAAAACCGACCGTGGTCGCGTCGCGCCTCTTCCCGTCGTCTCCGGTTCCGATGCCGGCGGCCACGGGGCGGAAGCGGCGGGCGGACGAAGGAGCGGCGGGCGAGGGGGCGAGACGGAATGAAGATCACGAAATTGGAGACCCTGCGGACCGACGAGTTTTCGAACGTCCTGTGGGTCAGGGTCCACACCGACGCCGGCATCGTCGGGCTCGGCGAGACCTTCTACGGGGCGGCGTCGGTCGAGGCGCACATCCACGACGTGCTCGCCGGACGTCTCCTGGGCCGCGATCCGCTCCGGATCGAGGCGCTCAACAAGGAACTGGTCAATCTGCCGATGGCGCAGTCGTCGACCGGCTGCGAGTACCGCTCGGCCTCGGCGATCGACCTGGCGCTGTGGGACATTCTCGGCAAGGTCTGCGACCAGCCGGTCCATCAGATGCTCGGCGGCCTGTGCCGCGACAGGGTGCGCGTCTACAACACCTGCGCCGGCTACGGCTACGTCCGCTCCAACCGGATCAAGCCGGTCGACACCTGGAACTTCAAAGCCGAGGCCGAGGGTCCCTACGAAGATCTGCAGGCCTTCATGACCGATGCCGGGGCGCTGGCCGAGAGCCTGCTCGAGCAGGGCATCGGCGGCATGAAGATCTGGCCGTTCGACCCGGCGGCGATCGAGAACGACGGCCTCTTCATCACCGCCGAGCAGATGAAGCGGGCGGTCGAGCCCTTCGAGAAGATCCGCAGGGCGGTCGGCGACAGGATGGAGATCATGGTCGAGTTCCACTGCCTGTGGAACCTGCCGACCGCCAAGAAGATCGCCCGGGTGCTCGAGGCCTACGATCCGACCTGGTACGAAGATCCGATCCGGATGAACTCGGTCGTCGCGCTCGCCGAATACGCGCAGTCGACGGACGTCCCGGTCACCGCTTCGGAGACGCTCGGCTCGCGCTGGTCGTACAAGGACTTCCTCGAGGCCGGGGCGATCGGCGTGGTGATGGCCGATCTCTGCTGGACCGGTGGTCTGACCGAAGGCCGCAAGATCGCCGCGCTCGCCGAGACCTACCACCGTCCCTACGCGCCGCACGACTGCACCGGACCGGTCGGTTTCGTCGCCGCGATCCATTCGTCGCTGTCGAACCCCAACACCCTGATCCAGGAGTCGGTCCGCGCCTTCTACACCGGCTGGTACCGCGAACTGGTCACCGAGATGCCGCGCATCGAAGGCGGTCACGTCTACCCGATGGAAGGGCCGGGGCTCGGCGTCGAGCTGCTGCCGCAGGTGTTCGAGCGGTCGGATCTGCACGTCCGGACCACGGCGCTCTGAGTTTTCGCAGGAGTACGGAAATGGCTGGAATTTCCTTCGATCTGACCGGGCGCGTCGCCCTGGTCACCGGTTCGGCGAGCGGGCTCGGCAATCGCTACGCCTCGGGCCTGGCCGAGGCCGGCGCCGCGATCGTGATGAACGACATCGACGCGACCCGTCTGACGACCGCCGCCGCCGAGCTCCGCGCCCGCGGCTTCACCGTCCACGAGGCGGCCTTCGACGTCACCGACGAGGCGGCGGTCGGGGCGGCCTTCGCGGCGCTCGACGCCGAGGGCGTCGCCGTCGACATCCTGATCAACAACGCCGGCATCCAGCTCCGGAAGCCGATCGTCGATCTGTCGCTCGCCGAATGGAACAAGGTGATCGCCACCAATCTGTCGAGCGCCTTCCTGGTCGCCCGCGAGGCGGCGTCGCGGATGATCGCGCGCGGCACCGGCGGCAAGATCGTCAACATCGGTTCGCTGACCAGCGAGCTGGCGCGGGCCACCGTCGCCCCCTACACGGCGGCCAAGGGCGGCATCAGGATGCTGACCCGGGCGATGACCGCCGAATGGGCCGACAAGGGCATCACCGTCAATTCGATCGGCCCCGGCTACATCGTCACCGAGATGAACAAGGCGCTGACCTCGAACGAAGCCTTCGACGGCTGGGTCAGGGCGCGCACCCCGGCCAAGCGCTGGGGCACGCCCGACGACATCGTCGGCACCGTCGTCTTCCTCTCCGCCCCGGCCTCCGACTTCGTCAACGGCCAGATCATCTACGTCGACGGCGGCATCTCCGCCGTTCTCTGACACGCGAGGAACGAGGCACATGCGCGCGGTCGTCTGTCACGGACCGAAGGATCTCCGGATCGAGGAGCGGCCGTCGGTCGCTCCGGGGCCGGGTGAAGTCACCATCCGCGTCGCCGCCGGCGGCATCTGCGGATCGGATCTGCACTACTATCAGGACGGCGGCTTCGGCACCGTCCGGATCCGCGAGCCGATGATCCTCGGCCACGAGGCGGCCGGCACGGTGGCGGCGCTCGGCGAGGGCGTCACCTGCGTCGCCGTCGGCGACAAGGTGGCGATCAATCCGAGCCGGCCCTGCGGCCACTGCCGCTTCTGCCTCGAGGGCCAGCCGCGCCAGTGCACCGACATGCGCTTCAACGGTTCGGCGATGCGCTTTCCCCACATGCAGGGGATCTTCCGCGACGAGATGGTGATCGCCGCCGAACAGGCGGTGCCGGTCGGCGCCGAGACGCCGCTCGAGGAGGCGGCCTTCGCCGAGCCGCTGTCGGTGGCGCTGCACGCCGTCTCCAGGGCCGGCGGTCTCCTCGGCAGACGCGTCCTGGTGACCGGTACCGGCACCATCGGCTGTCTGGTGGTGCTCGCCGCGAAACACGCCGGTGCCGCCGAGATCGTCGCCACCGACGTCGCCGACGAGGCCCTCGCGGTGGCGAAGGCGGTCGGCGCCGACACGGTGATCAACGTCGCCGCGAATCCGGAGGGTCTGGCGCCCTGGGGCGCCGACAAGGGCCTGTTCGACGTGGCGATCGAGTGTTCGGGCAACGGCCGGGTGCTGGCGGGCCTGCCGGCGGTGGTCCGTCCGAACGGCAAGGTGGTGATGGTCGGGCTCGGCGGCGATCAGACGCTGCCGATCGGCCAGTTGGTCGCCAAGGAGATCGCGCTCGAGGGCAGCTTCCGCTTCGATCGGGAGTTCCATTGGGCGGCGGCGATGCTGGCGAAGCGGGCGATCGACGTTCGCCCGTTGCTCTCCGGCGCCTTTCCGCTCGACCGCGCCGAGGAGGCCTTCCGCCTCGCCGCCGACCGGCGCCGGTCGATCAAGGTGCAGCTCGCCTTCGCCGACTGAGGCGGAGGAACGCCGCAGAGGGATCCGCGCGGGTTCCGCGTTCGCCCGGCGGCTGCGGTCGGAGGCACCGGCGTCGCGGACCGAAGCAGAGGGCACGCGGATCGTTCGGGCACCTCGACGGCGTGCCGTCATCAGCGGCGCTCTCGATGTCTCCGAGAAGAGAGAGGATACGACTCCGAGTAACGGCGAGAAAGTGGGTCATCGGTGTCGCAATCTCGACGGGAGAGATCTCGGGAGACGTGGTGCTCGCCAATTCTGTCGATGATCGAGCGCCGAGCCGGGAGATGTATACGGTCCGTGTATTCGACGATCATGGATCGTGATAACGGAAATCATGCGATAATATTGGTAAGGCGTGCCCGGGACGGCTTATGCCTTCTGCGTGGCGAGAGGTCACCCGAGTGCACCGCGCACCGTGGTGGTTCCGAGAGCGGGCGGGCGCCGGCGGAGACCGGTGCCGCGTCCATCTCGCCGGGCAGGCCGTGACCGCCGTCACGGCGGTCGCTCGACGGGCCTTCGGCAGCGGCTCCGGATCCGCGGAGCGCCGGCCGGGGGGGATCGAGAAAAGAAATCGACGGCAGTCGATGAACGGGATCGCATCGAACCGGTCCCTCGAGAGGAAGCGCCACGCGGCCGGCCGCAGAGCCGCAATGTCGCATCACCGTTCGGTGCGACAGTCGTCAGGGAGAAGAACGTGAAGAAACTCATCGTCGCTTTCGCCGCCGGCCTGATGGCCGCGGGTTCCGCCTGGGCGGCCCCGGTCACGCTGAAGTTCCAGAGCGCCGACTTCGCCGGCACTCAGGTCTACGAGGTTCAGAAGGTCTGGACCGACGGGATCGAGGCGGCTTCCAACGGCCGCTTCAAGATCGACCTGCTGCCGCTCGATTCGGTCCTGAAGTCCTCCGACATGCTGAACGGCGTGCGCAACGGCATCATCGCCGGCGCGGTCGCCACCGTCGCCCACTACGCCGGCGACGATGTCGGTCTCGGTCTGATCGGCGATCCGATCAGCGCCTGGAACACCGACGAGGACATGCTCAAGTTCTACTACCTCGGCGGCGGCATGAAGGTCGTCGACGACATTCTGTCCGGCTGGGGCGTCAAGCTCGTCGGCGTCGGCATGACCGGATCCGAGTCCTTCGTGTCGAAGAAGCCGCTGCGCAAGATCGAGGACTTCAAGGGCGTCAAGCTGCGGGCTCCGACCGGGCCAGTGCAGAAGCTGTTCACCGCCTTCGGCGCCGCGCCGGTCAATCTGCCGAGCTCGGAGATCTACACTTCGCTCGACAAGAGCGTGATCGACGCCGCCGACTTCTCGACCTTCGCCAGCAACCAGAAGCAGGGCGTCAACGACATCGCGAAGTTCCCGATCTACCCCGGCTTCCACTCCTCGCCGACCGTCCACATCATCATGAACGCCAAGGAGTGGGCGAAGCTCGGCAAGAACGATCAGGTCTTCTTCACCGACTACTTCAAGGGCTACGCGCTCGATTCGATGCTCAAGGCGCATTACGACGACCGTCTGGCGGTCACCGAAGCCGTCAAGAAGGGCGTCGAGCCGGTCGCCTGGAGCGACGAGGAACGCGGCCGGGTCCGGGTCGAGGCGCGCAAGATCTGGGAAGAGATCGCCGCCAAGTCGCCGAACGGCAAGAAGTTCTACGAAGCGCTGGTCGGCTTCCTGAAGTCGCAGGGTCAGATGTGACGAGCGCGCCGCGGCGGCCGTCTCCCCGGGAGGGAGGCGGACCCGCTGCGGCGCCGGCCCTCGGGGGGGTGGAAACGTGCTGGATTTCATCGACAGGGTCGACCGTGCGGTGGTGCGGGTCGGCAACGCTGCGAGCGTGCTCTACTTCGGCGTCGTCGCGATCGCCTTCTTCGAGGTCGTGACCCGCTATTTCTTCAACAGCCCGACGAGTTGGGTGCACGAGACGACGACCTTCGTCGTCGGCCTGTGTCTGATCTACGGCGGCGTTCACTGCTACGCCGCCGACCGTCACATCGCGATGACC
Source organism: uncultured Alphaproteobacteria bacterium (assembly GCA_937919435.1). Taxonomy (GTDB): domain Bacteria; phylum Pseudomonadota; class Alphaproteobacteria; order Rhizobiales; family Ancalomicrobiaceae; genus Siculibacillus. The sequence goes on from CALFRR010000266.1 coordinate 19,055, forward strand.
TTCATCCGCGACGCCTTCGGGCCGCGCATCCGTTGGTCCATCGACTTCGTCGGTCACAACCTGATCCTGGTGTTCTTCCTGTTGATGACCATCGGGTCCTGGGACTGTGCCTGGGATGCCTTCGTCCGGCCGGACGGCAGCTTCCACATGCAGACCTCCGGCACCGGCCTCGACACGCCCTTCCCGGCGATCGGCAAGGGTTTCCTGTTCGTCAGTTGCGTCGCACTGACCGTGCTCGGTGTCCTCCACTACGTACGACATCTCCTGATCGCTCGTGCGGTCTTCGACGGCACCCACGTGCCGCGCCCTTCCGTCGTGGAGGAGTGAGCGATGCTCAGTGCCATCGGAATCGGCCCCGCCACCATCCTGATCTTCGGATCGATGGTCCTCCTGCTCGCGCTCGGGATGCCGCTCGGCTTCCTGACCGGCTTCGTCGCCGTCGCCGTCGCCTGCCTGTGGTTCGACACGACCACCATCCTGTCGATGGTGTCGGGCCGAATCGTCGACTTCACCACCTCCTACGCCTTCGTCGCCGTCCCGATGTACGTGCTGATGGCGTCGCTGCTCGACAAGACCGGCATCGCCAAGGATCTCTACAACGCCATGCGGATCGTCGCCGGCCGTCTGCCGGGCGGCGTCGCCCTGCAGAGCATGGTGGTGGCGGTGATCCTGGCGGCGATGTCCGGCATCATCGGCGGTGAGACGGTGCTGCTCGGCCTGGTCGCACTGCCGCAGATGCTGCGGCTCGGCTACAACCAGAGCCTCGCCATCGGTACCTGTGTCGCCGGCGGTGCGCTCGGCACGATGGTGCCGCCGAGCATCGTGCTGATCGTCTACGGTCTCGCCGCCAACGTCTCGGTCGGCGACCTGTTCCTCGCCGCGGTACCGCCGGCGCTGCTCCTGTCCGGCTCCTACATGGCCTACATCCTGGTCCTGTGCTGGCTGAAGCCGGAGTACGGCCCGCCGATGAAGCGCGAGGAACTGGCGAGCCTCACTCGCGCCGACAAGCTGCGGATGCTGCGCGACATCGCGATCCCCGGAGTGATCGCCTTCTGGGTGCTCGGCAGCATCTACGGCGGCATCGCCTCGGTGACCGAGTCGGCCTGCATCGGCGTCGCCGCGGTGATGATCGCCGCCGTCTACCGCAAGGAACTGTCGATCGCCGTCGTCTTCGATGCGCTGAAGCACACCATGCGCACCGTCGGCATGATCATCTGGGTCGGTATCGGCGCCACCATGATCATCGGCGTCTACAACCTGATGGGCGGCGACCGCTTCGTCCAGCAGCTGATCATCGGCCAGGATCTGCCGCCCTTGGCGGTGATCGGGATCATGATGCTGATCCTCCTGTTCCTCGGCTGCTTCCTCGACTGGATCGGCATCGCTCTCCTGTGCATGCCGATCTTCGTGCCGATCGTCGTCAAGCTCGGCTACGACCCGATCTGGTTCGGCGTCCTCTTCTGCATCAACATGCAGGTCGCCTTCCTCAGCCCGCCGTTCGGTTCCGCCGCCTTCTATCTGAAGAGCGTCGCCCCGCCCGGCATCGAACTCACCCACATCTTCCGTGCGGTGTGGCCCTTCGTGATGATCCAGCTGCTGGTGCTCACGGCGCTGGTCCTGTTCCCGGAGATCGCCCTGTTCGTCCTGCACTGAGACGAGGGACCCCTCGGAAGCCGGGCCGATCGGCTCCGGCTTCCCGACGCCCCGAACGATCGCGCCGGAGATCTCCTCGAGGGAGACCTCCGGCGCGATCGCGTTTCATCGGTGCGAGGGGCTGCTCGGCCGGCCGGTGCGACGTCCCGAACCGGTCGGGACGTCGCGATCGGCATCAGAGGATGCCGGGCTTTCCGGTCTTCCATCTGGCGAACTCGGTGGAGAGCAGGTCGACGTGCTCCCGCTCCTCGGCGGCGAGTTCCTGGTAGAGCAGGCTCTCCGGCGATCCCGCCGGGGTCTTCGCGCCGCGCTCGTCGAAGAACGCCACCGCCCGCCGTTCCAGTCCGATCGCGGTCTTGAACAGCACTTCGGGATCGTCGGGGGAGCCTTCGACGCCGG
>CALFRR010000267.1 GCA_937919435.1 uncultured Alphaproteobacteria bacterium
AGTACATGTGCTGCCCGGCCGACGACGACGCGGCCTTCCTCGAATACGACCTGATTGCCTCGGCCGAGTATCCGTCGGCCGTCGATTGGGAGGCGATCGAGGGGAGCGAGCTCTATGGCGGACTCGACATCGGGCGGAAGCGCGACCTGACGGTGCTCTGGATCCTGGAGCGCCTCGGCGACGTGCTCTACACCCGCGCAGTGATCGAACTGCAGAACATGCGGAAGTCCGAGCAGGAGGCGATCCTCTGGCCATGGCTGGAGCGCTGCCGGCGGACCGCAATCGACGCGACGGGTCTCGGCATCGGTTGGGCGGACGACGCACAGGACAAGTTCGGAGAGCATGTCGTCGAGGCCGTCACGTTCACGCCCGCGGTGAAGGAGGCGCTCGCCTATCCGGTCAGGTCGAAAATGGAGGACCGGAGGCTACGGATTCCGAACCGCCCGGCGATTCGTGCCGATCTGCGCTCGGTCACCAAACAGGTCACGGTTGCCGGCAACATCCGCTTCACCGCGGAGCGGACGCCCGACGGACACGCCGACCGGTTCTGGGGGCTGGCGCTCGCGATCCACGCGGCGAGTGGCCCGCGCGGCGAGGTGCGGGCCGACGTGCTCGACACGCCCCGCGGCGAGCCGGAGGCGCTGAAGGGTTTCTCCTTCGGCACCGGAAATCACCCGAGCGACATGCTCGAGAGCTTCAGGAGTCACGGATGACGACCGATCGGACGATCCTCGAAGCCGAGATCTCATCCCTCGAACGGGATCCGTACGTCGCTCAATATCAGGACCTCCTCTCGCCGCAGGATCCGACGCTCTCGCGCTCCGCCGGCGCCGGCGTCACCCTCTATGACGAGATCCGCCGCGACCCCCATGCCCATGCGGTGCTCCAGAAGCGCGCCCTCGAGGTGACGGCGCGCGAATGGCGGGTCGATGCGGGCGGTGACAGCGCCGCCGACCGAGCCACCGCCGACGTCGTCGAGAGCGCGTTGAAGGGGTTCGACTTCGATCGGCTGACCCGCGGGCTGCTCGGCGCCGTGCTCTACGGTCACTCCGTCGCCGAAGTGATGTGGGTGGTCCGCGACGGATACTGGGTGCCCGGCAAGGTCAAGGTGAAGCGACAGCGCCGGTTCCGCTTCACGGTCGGCGGCGAATTGCGGCTGCTCACGCGCGACGCGCCGTTCCAGGGCATCGCCGTCCCGGATCGCAAGTTCATCGTCCACCGGTATGCGCTCGACCACACCGACGACGATCCCTACGGCCTCGGGCTCGGCAGCGTTCTCTATTGGCCGGCGTGGTTCAAGCGCCAGGTGCTCGGCCACTGGCTGCAGGCGACCGAGCGCTATGCCGAACCCGATCTGACGCTCACCTACGAAGGGCAGTACGACGAGGCGCGAGAGAAGCAGCTCCTGGCGTCCGCGGTCTCGCGAGCCCGCAACAAGGTGATGGCGCTGCCGTCGACGGTGACCGCCGATCTGCTCGAGGCGGCGAACGCCGGCGGGTCGGAAGCTCTCGGCGCGCTTTCTCGCTATCTCGACGAGATGATGAGCGAGGCGGTGCTCGGCGAGACGCTTTCCACCAACGTCGGCCAGTCCGGATCGCGAGCGCTCGGCGAAGTGCAGGCCGACGTGAGGATCGCGATCGCCAAGGCGGATGCCGACTTTTCCTCGGCGACGATCAACGAGAGCCTCGTGCAGTGGATCGTCGACGTCAACGCGCTGAAAGGCAAGCGGCCGTCGGTGTGGCGCGATTTCGGGGAGCCGGAGGACCTCGACGCGCGGGCGTCGCGCGACGAGAAGCTGTCGCGGATGGGCTACCGGCCGGCGAGCGTCTCCTACATCAACGAGACCTATGGCGGTGATTGGGTGGACACCAAGGAGGGCGGTCCGGTCCCCGCAGAGCAGTCGCCCGCCCAGGCGGCACTCGCCACCATGTTCGCGGAAGCCGCCGGCACCGGGGCCGTTCCGGATCGTCTGGCGCCGTTCGTCGATCGGCTCGCCACTGCGGCCGACACGCCGATCGGCACCATGATCGACCGTATTCGAGCCGACGCGGAACAGGCGACGAGCCTCGAGGACTTCGCGACGCGGTTGCTCGTCCTCTCCGGTGATCTTTCTGTCGAGGATCTCGCCGTCGTCTTCGAAGAGGCCTTGATCGCCGCGAGCTTTGCCGGTGCGGGCTCGGTCGGAGCGTCGTCCGATGGCGGTTGACGGGTTCGGCCTTCCCTTCAAGGAGGCGATCGACGTCTTCGCCCGGAAGGTCAACCTGCCGACGGCGAGGTCGGACGACCTTCGTCACGGAGCACATGTGCGAGCGTTCTCCGTCGCCGGCGTCATGCGGGACGACATCCTCGCGACCTTCCGCGCCGAAATCGAGCGATCGATGCGCGAAGGCGGTGACATCGCCTCGTTTCGAAAGGTCTTCGACGAGGTCGTCGACCGGACGGGTTGGCGGTTCAAAGGCCGGGGCCGGACCGTCGACGAGCGCCGAGCGTGGCGCGCGGCGATCATCTTCAAGACCAATATCCGCACTTCCTACATGGCCGGCCGCTGGACGCAGCTCACCGATCCGGCCTTCGTCGCGCTGAAACCCTATTGGCGTTATCGGCACAACGACGTGCGCTACCCGAGGCCGCTCCATGTCTCCTGGGACGGCCGAGTGATGCGCTGGAACGATCCGTGGTGGCGGGTGCACTTCCCGCCGAACGGCTGGGGGTGCCAGTGCGACGTCGAAGCGCTCGGCGAGCGCCAGCTCGCGCGGCTCGGCAAGTCCGGTCCCGATCCGGCGCCGCCGGACGACGTCTACGAAGCGAAGGATCCGCGCACCGGAGCGCCGGAGATTCGTCATCCCGGCATCGACAGGGGATGGGAGTACAACGTCGGCGAGGCGGCGACGGCCGGGACGGTTCCGGCCGAGCTGGCGACACCGCTGCCGCCGTTCGGCGATCCGGTCCGCCAGCCGGCGAACCTCCCGCCGTTGCCGCCCGCGACCTCCGTCGACGGCTCGCGGCTGATGCCCGAAGGTCTACCGGAGGCGGACTACGTGGCCGCGTTCCTCGGCGAGTTCGGCGCGACCCCGGATCGACCGGTCGAATGGCGCGACCGATCGGGCGGGATCATCACGATCGATCGCCAGCTGTTCGAGCTGCGGGACGGGACCTTCCCGCCCTCGCTGAAGGTGACGAAGAACGGCCGGGAGATCTACGTGCGGGAGATCGCCCGCGCGATCATGGAGCCCGACGAGATCTGGGCGGAATGGGTGAAATCGGAGACGGGTCCGGTGCTGCGGCGCACCTATCTTCGGCGCCTCCTGTTGCCGGGCGGCCGCTCGATCTTCGTCAGGTTCGAATGGGCGAAGACCGGATGGTTCGGCGTGACGGGCTTCGACACCCGAGCATCCTATCTGGAGACCCGCCGGTCCGGCGCGCTGCTCTACCGCAGGCAATGAAAAGGGCGCCTCCAACCGGCCAGAGGCGCCCGATTCGGCGGCTTTCTGACGCGGGCCGGGCGCCCGACCACCGAACGCCTCGAAGATAGACCACCGGGGGAAAGATCTCAATGTCAGGAGCGACCTTCACCCTATCGGTCGACGATGCCACCGTACTTCTCGCCCTCGACGGTCTGGCCGACGCTCCGAGCGATCTCGCGCCGCTGTGGAAAGCGATCGGCGAGGACATGGTCTCGTCGACCAAGGAACGCTTTCGGACCGAGACCGATCCGGAGGGCCGACCCTGGGCACCGCTGAACCCGCTCTATGCGGAAACGAAGAAGGGCGCCGGCATTCTGAAGGAGAGCGGGCAGCTCGCCTGGGGGATCGCGTGGCAGATCGAAGGCGATGCCCTCGAGTGGGGAACGAACCGGCCTCATGCGCGAGTGCATCAGTTCGGTGCCGTGATCAAACCGAAGACGGCGGCGGCGCTCGTCTTCGAACTCGGCGAGAAGACGATCAGGGTGAAGTCGGTCACGGTGCCTCGGCGCTCGTTCCTGGGCATCTCGGAGGAGGATCGGCGGACGATCCTCGACACGATGGCCGACTGGTTGGACGCAGCGACGGGAGGCGCGCTCACGGGCTCGCCGACCTGATGGGGTACGGAGCGTCGCGCCGATCCGCGATCGGCCGTCCTGACCGCTTCGAAACCGTTTCGACGCGCGTTTGATCCGCTGGGGGAACCTGCCGGTCGACAACGACGCGAGAACGGGCGTAGTGTCGGCCCGCGACAGGCAGAACGGTCGACGCTCCCACACTGCGTGAGTATGTCGGCACGACGCTCCACCGTGCGACGGTCGGGGCATGACGAAACGCTCCGCCATCGACTTCGCCGAAGCCCGGCCCTTCGAGATCTTCCGCACCGGCACTCACGTGCCGATGGCCGGATCCGAGATCACGTTCGCGGAAGCCGACCTCGCCGCGTCGGCCGCAGCCTACGATCCCGCGCTCCACCAGGCGCCGATCGTGGTCGGTCACCCGAAGCTCGACGCGCCCGCCTACGGCTGGGTCGCCGGTCTCGCGACGGCCGAAGATCGCCTTCTGGCGACGCCGGTCCAGGTCAACGCGGATTTCGCCGAGCTGGTGCGTGCCGGCTCCTTCAAGAAGGTTTCCGCCTCGTTCTATCGGCCGGATCAGCCGGGCAATCCCGTGCCCGGCTGCTTCTACCTGCGCCACGTCGGTTTCCTCGGCGCTCAGCCGCCGGCGGTGAAGGGGCTGCGACCGGTCGAATTCGCCGACGACGACGGCTGTCTCACCATCGAGTTCGCCGATTGGCCGGCATGGCGGGTCGGGGGCGGGTTCAGGACGCTGTCCCGGCTGATGCGCGGTCTGCGCGACTTCTTCATCGCCAGCGAGGGGCAGGAGACCGCCGATCGGGTGCTGCCCGACTGGGACGTCCAGTCGCTCGCCGATCTGGAGGCGGTCCTCGACCCACCGCTCTCGCCGTCCGCCTTTTCCGAAGACCACCAGGAGACCGACATGCCCGATGCCGCGGCGCTGGAAGCGCGCGAAGCCGCCCTGCGAGAGCGGGAAACCGAACTGGAGAGGCGGTCCGCCGCCTTCGCCGAAGCCGAGGCCGCCCGGCTCCGGTCGGAAGATGCCGCCGTTCTCGACGGGCTCTGTGGGGAAGGGCGACTGCCGAAGACCGCCCGTCCGATCGCCGAAGCACTGTTCGCCGAGGTTCGGTCGGTGACCACCACCGTCGACTTCGCCGAGGGCGACACGACGATCCAGGCGACGCCGCGCGACCTCCTCGGACGCCTGCTCCGTGCGATGCCGCTGCCGGTCGAGACGCGCGAGCTGGCGCAGGGCGACACCATCGACTTCGCCGATGCCGCTGCGGTCGCCGCCGCGATCGAGACGGAGATCGCCGCCGCGGCCGGGCGAGGCGAAACCATCGAGGCCGCCACCGCGGTGGCCCGCATCAAGGGGCGCTGACATGAGCCAGATCGTACGGACCTATGCCGCCGGCGCGCGCGTCGAACACCGCCGTCTCGTGAAGTTCTCCGCCGATGGCGTCGTCGTGCACGCCACCGCCGCGACCGATCTGATCATCGGCGTGACCGACTGCCCGAACGGGGCGGACACCGGCGAGCCGGTCGACGTGGTGCGCTTCGGCTTCACCGACGTCGAGTTCGGCGGGGCGGTGACGCGGGGCGTCGCCTTCACCGCGACCACCGACGGCAAGGCGGTCGCTGCGGCGCCCGCCACCGGCGCCAACGCCTACACCGCCGGTCGCGCCGAAGTGACCGTCGCCAGCGGCGACTTCTTCCGCTGCCTCGTCGCGCCCGGCGTCGTCCAGGGCTGACCTCACACCAGCGCCGCACGAGCGGCAGGAGATCCGAGCATGTCCGGAACGCCGTTCCCGATCGATCCGACCCTCACCGGCGTCGCGATCGCCCACAAGAACGCCGCGATGGTCGCCGACCGCGTCCTTCCGTTCGCGACCGCGCCGATTTCGAAGCAGGAGTTCAAGTGGTTCAAGTTCGATATCGCCGAAGCGACCAAGCTCGACGGTGACGGCCGGGTCGGCCGCAAGGGCCAGCCGGAGGAAGTCGAGTACGGGATGACCCAGGACACGGCGTCGACCGAGGACTTCGGCTACGACGACCCGGTTCCGTCCGACGACATCACGAACGCGCCGCCCGGCTTCGATCCGCTGGCGTTCGCGACCCAGAAGCTCGCCGACCGGCTGCTGCTCCTCCGGGAGAAACGGGTCGCGGCCCTCGTCTTCAATGCTGCGACCTATCCGACGGCGAACAAGACCACGCTCTCCGGCTCGTCGCAGTGGAGCGATCCCCTGTCCGATCCGTCGCTGGCGATCTCGGACGCGATGGATTCGATGATCACGCGGCCGAACTGCATGCTGATCGGCCGGGCCGGGTGGTCGAAGCTGCGGCGTCACCCCAAGCTCATCTCCGCCACCAGCATTTCGGGGACCGATCAGGGCGCGCTGACCATCGCGCAGGCGCAGGAGGCGCTCGAGATCCCCGAGATCATCGTCGGCGAAGGGTGGATCGACTCTGCCCGCCGCGGACAGGCGGCGTCCAGGGTGCGCGTCTGGGGCAAGCACGCGCTGCTGTTCTACCGGGCGCCGTCGATCGCGCCGAACGGCGAAGTGATGACCTTCGGTTGGACCCAGTCCTACCTCGGTCGTGTCGCCGGCCAGATTCCGGATCCGAAGATCGGCCTGCGTGGTGGCATCCGGGTTCGCGTCGGTCATTCGGTCAAGGAGCTGATCTCCGCGCCGGACGCCGGCTTCTTCTTCCAGAACATCGTGGCGTGAGGGCCGACCATGGCGAAGAAGACCACGACCGCCGCCGCCGATCCCGCCGAGATCGGCACGGGAATCGAGGCGGCAGCGGAGGCGGATCCCGCCCTGATCCCGCCCGAAGGAACGTCGGGGCCGGCGCTGCCGGCGGAGACCGCCGCGGAACCGGAGAAGGTGCCGCGCACCGACGTGCCGATCCGTCAGTATTCCGGCTTCCGGATCCTCTCGCCGGTCGACCACGACGGCATCCGCTACGAATGCGGCACCACGCTTTCGGCGGAGGCGCTCTCGACGACCGAGGCGGCGGCTCTGCTCGCCGCCGGATGTATTTCGGCGCTCTGAACAACCGATACCCGAGGGGGCGGTCCGGTACGGCTCGCGAGGCCCCCGGCACCCGAGGGGGACGCCGCCAGGCGTAGGGCTTCAGGCCGCCGCCCCGAACATCTTTCAGACGGAGAGAGAGCATGTCGACGAAGATGCGAGCGAAGATGCGCGTGACATCGGTCCTGCCGTTCCCGCCGGTCGAAGGCGAAGTGAAGCAGGAGCGGCTGATGCTGTCCTGCGTCGCCCGGAACAACGGTTATCCGGCCGACGGGTTCGACGAGGACAACTCCTTCGCGAAGTTCTCGCCGAGCGGTAGCCTGGACATGATGATCATGAACCCGATGCTGATCGGTCAGTTTTCGGTCGGGGACACCTTCTACGTCGATTTCACCCCGGTCCCGACCTCCTGATCTGGTGGACTCGATGCCCTACTGCACGCTCGCCGATCTCAATGCCCGCGCCGGTGAGCCGGAGATCCTTCAGATCGCCGACCGAGACGGCGACGGCGCCGCCGATCCGGAAGTGATCGAAGCGGCGGTCGCCGCCGCCGGTGTGGAGATCGATACGCGTCTCGGTGGGCGCTATGCGCTGCCGCTCGATCCGGTGCCGGCGATCGTGAAGAGCTGGGCGGTCTCGATCGCCCGCTACGTGCTGCATCGGGACGGGCCGCCCGATCATGTCGTGCGCGACCAACGCGACGCGATCTCGGGTCTCAAGGAGGCCCAGGCCGGCAATCTCGTTCTGCCGTCGACGACCGGCGCGCAGCCCGCCGCGCCGACGACGGGCGGCATGGGTGTCGGCGGGGATCGCCCGATGTTCACCGACCATCGCCTCTCGGGGTTCCTCTGATGCTCGGGCTCGTCGCCGATCGGCTGAAGGCCACCGCGATGCCGCCGTTTTCCGCCGTCGCCGGCGGCGAAGACCTCGCCGCGCTCGCCGAGGGCACTGCACCGGCCGACCTCACCGCCTTCGTCGTGCCGTTCAAGCAGGAGGCGGAACCAGACGAGAGAATGACCGGTCCGCGCCTGCAGAGGGTGCGGATCTGGTTCCTCGTCGCGGTCTGCATCCGTCGCTATGGCGACGCCAAAGGGGGCTCTCGGATCACGGCGACCGACGACGTCGATCGGGCACTCGAGATCGCCCTGCTCGGCTGGGCTCCGAGCGCCGACAACGATCCGATCTCGCTCATCGGAGCGCGATCCCAGCCCGGCAAGAACGGCGTGCTCTGGCACGTCTCAACGTGGGAAACCGCCCGAATGGCGGAGGGGAGCTGACATGACCAACGATCTGCCCACGACCGGCGGCAGCTGGACCCGCGACCCGAAGACGGGCGACCTGATTCCCAATCCGCCGCCCACCTCGCCGACGCAGGAAGAACCGGCGCCGGCCGCCAAGCCGAAGAAGGAGGCCTGAGATGGCGCGCTACTATCGCAAACTGGCGCTGCTCGCCAAGATCGAGACCGCCTACG
>CALFRR010000268.1 GCA_937919435.1 uncultured Alphaproteobacteria bacterium
GGCCGCAGGCGCTCCGGATCGATCTCGACGGCGATGTTCGGGCAGGTCGACTTGGCGATCAGCGTGTCGAGCATCGCCCGCACCGTGCAGGTGTACTGGCCACCGATGTTGTAGTAGGCGCCGGGCGTCGGGTTCATCGTGACCAGCATGAAGTAGGCACGCACCGCATCGCGCACGTCCGCCCAGGTCCGCAGCGACTCGAGATTGCCGACCTTGACCACCGGCGGCAGCTTGTTGCCCTCGATCATCGCGATCTGCTTGGCGAAGGTCGATTCGGCGAAGACGTCGCCGCGCCGTGGCCCGGTGTGGGTGAACATGCGGGTGGTCATCACGCACATGCCGTAGGCTTCGGCGTAATAACGGCCGACGAGATCGGTCCCGACCTTCGAGATCGCGTAGGGCGACGCCGGATGGAAGGTGCATTCCTCGTTGATCGGCAGCTTCTCACGCGGCACCCGACCGAACACCTCCGACGAGGCGCAGACGTGGATCACCGCTTCCGGAGCATACCGACGCAGCGCCCCGAGAACCCGTTCGGTTCCCTGGATGTTGGTGTCGAGCGTGTCGAGCGGCGCGGTGAACGAGGTCTGCGGGTAGCTCTGGGCGGCGAGGTGGAAGACGTAGTCCGGCTTGGCGTTCTGGACGCAGTTCTCGATCGACATCGTGTCGCGCAGATCGGCGTAGTGGAGCCGGATGCGGTCTCCGCGGTTGATGCGGTCCAGATGGTGAGAGATGTTGTCGAGCGGACTGCGCCACCGCAGCATCCCGTGGATTTCCCAATCCGTGTGCTCGAGCAGGAAGTCGAGCAGGTGGGAACCGACCATGCCGGTGATGCCGGTGATGAGCGCGCGCTTTGCCATGGATTGCCTACCTCGGAGCTGGAAAAGGTCAACGGGCGATGATCTGAGCACCGCCGTCCTCTAGGGCGATCTTGACGAAATTACGTTGCCCGAATTTTTCTTTCATCTTCGTCTGAACGTCCTCGTCGGCGAGGAACAGCAGGAAGCCGCCGCCACCCGCGCCGCAGAGCTTGCCGCCGTGTGCGCCGAGCCGGATCGCTTCGTCGTAGATCGCGTCGATCTCCGGACGGGACACCGAGGTCGAGAGTTTCCGCTTGGTCTCCCACCCCTCGCTGAGCAGGCGCCCGAGGTCGGTGAGCATCCGGTCGGGATCGCCGCCTTCGAGCAGCGACAGCCCCTCCTCGCAGAGTGCGACGAGATGGCTCAGCTCCTTCTGGATCTTCTTTTCCTTGGTGTTGTCGAGCTGCTCCTGGACGGTCGCCGAGGCGTGCCGCTGGATGCCGGTATAGACGAGGCAGAGCGCCCGGTTCAGGGCATCGCGATTCTCCGTGCGCATCCGCACCGGCTGGATCGAGAAGTCCGTCTTGTGGAACCGATAGAGATTGAGCCCGCCGAAGGCGGCGTGGATCTGGTCCTGGATGCCGACGTTCTCGGCGAGCAGGTCGCGTTCGACGTGCACCGCACGACGGAAGAGATCGAACTTGGTGATCGACTGACCGCGCAGATGCTCCATCAGCCGCACGAAACCGACGGTGAAGGAAGACGAACTACCGAGCCCGGAGTTCCCCGGAAGGTCCGAAATGATCGCGATGTTCAGCGGGCTGTCATACTTCATGTCGAGCAAAGTCGCTCGAATGACGTTGTGCTTGATCTCTTCGACGCGGTCGACGGCCTCGACGAGGCGATAGGTGATGCGATACCGGTTTTCCGCGAAATCCGCCATCGGCAGCGCGATCGTATAGATGAATTTGTCGATCGCCGACCCCAGCACCGCCCCGGGATACTCTTGGAAATAGAGCGGGTAATCGGTGCCACCGCCGAAAAAGCTGATGCGCAACGGCGACTTCGAAATCGTAATCACGGCTCGATCCACTTCATTTGCGATCGGAACTCGAACGACTGCCCCACTTCATCGCTCGTCTTCGAGTATAGCTGCTTCGAAGAAATGCGAGAACGCATAGATCATACGCGAGTGAAGCCCATCCTGTATTGCGCAGGGCTTAAGTCAGGGGCGTCGGCATGTCAAGCGAACAGAGGAAACACTGCACCGCGTAGACGTGGTACGCGCCAATACCGAAGGGCAACCTCTGTCTCGTCTGACAGCGATCACCCTTTTCGTGACGTCGTCCCACCGAAAGCACGCGACCGGCGCGCGGAACCACGTCCCTTCACCCACAGCGACGTCGGAGATCGACCACGACGCGCGCGCGCCGAAGCGGTTGTCTCCGGCCCCGGTGCGGCGTACCAGTCGCCGGACGGGACGGGTCTGCCGAGGCGAGGTGAGAGCGGTATGGAGATCTTCGTCATCAATCTCGACGAACGACCGCAGAGGCTCGCCCACATGACCGGGGAACTGGCCGCCGCGGGTCTGTCGTTCGAGCGTTTCTCGGCGATCGACGGGCGGGCGCTCGTCGCCCGGGAAGGTGCGCATCCGCGGTTGTCGCCGGGCGCCTGGGGATGCCTGTCGTCGCATCTCGGCGTCTGCGCCCGGATCGCGGCGGGTGAGGCATCGCACGGGCTGGTGCTCGAAGACGACCTGCATCTCGCCGCCTCCATCGGCGATCTGCTCGCCGCACCCGACGCCTGGATCCCGGCCGATGCCGACCTGATCAAGCTCGAGAGCTTCGAAGGCGAGACGCATCTGCTCCGGCGGCCGGCGGCGACCTACGGCCGGTTCGAGGTGCACGAGCTCCTCTCCCGATACATGGGCGCCGGGGCCTATGTCGTCTCGCGGCGGATGGCGGCGCGGCTCGCCACACTCGATCCGCGGACGGCGGCGGCGTCGATCGACGCGCTGCTGTTCGATCCGCGACTGCACCCGTTTCCGGGGATGCGGGCCCACCAGTTGCTTCCGGCGGTGGCGATCCAGGACGCGCGCAGCGCCATGCACGATCCCGATCGGTTCTCGTCGGACACCGACGCGGACATCCGTGCGGCCCGCGCGGAACGGGACCGTCGCCGCGGGCGCCTGCGCGCCGCGACACGCGAATGGCGACACGCCTTCCATCGCTGGCGGAGCGATCGGACGATGGACCTGCGTCACGGGTTCGGCAGAGCGATGCGTATGTCGGTTCCGTTCGACCGCGACACGCCCCTCTGACCCGCCGTGAGGCGTCGCTGGTGGGACGGCGCCGGGTGGACGGATGGACGGCGCGGTTGGTCTCGGCTGATCGTCGTCGATGGGCGAGCACGGGTCACGAAGGGCGGCGAACTTCGCCGGCTTCGGGCCAACTCGATGCCTTCCTCCAGGGGACGGGACTCGGCCCGTGCGTCGGCTCCGCGACCGCGGAGGGCACGAGGGGCGACCCGGCCTCGGGATATCGGGGCGGATCGGAGGTGCAGGGCGGGGCTGGGGAAAAGCCACGCGCCGAGGCTTGCAACGGGCGGCGTGATCGGTTAGACGGATGCCCACCGCGAGACGGTCGGCGCCGTCCCGCTGGGGGATAGTTCAACGGTAGAACTGCGGACTCTGACTCCGTCAATCTTGGTTCGAATCCAGGTCCCCCAGCCACTTCAAAATCAGCCTGAAAACCCTTTTTATTTCAATTGCTTGGGTCTGGCGATTTTGGAAATGGTACCCCATGCGGTACACCAGACGGTACCCCTCGGGGCCGTTCGAGAACGTCCCTATTTCGGCTTTGCCGTGGCCCACGCCATCCCGCGCCTGCACCGAATGCGTTTCCCGCGTCGCCCCTCGCCCTGTAGGCGGCATCTTCACGACCACGAGCACTTCCCCACCGAGGAACCCTTCGCGCCCGTCAGCGAGTCGCGCTGCACCAACGTGCGACGTTTCCTCGGACGACGCGACAGAGAGGCGGAGAGCCGAAGGCCCCGCACTCCCTTGTCACGGGCCGTAACGCCCGCGTTCACTGCCCCTTCGGTGCGTGTTCGGGCATCCCCGACACGAACTCGTTCAGCAGCATCACCACCGGAAGCATGTTCTGGAACGGCAGGACGCGCGCCAACGCCCGCGCCTCGCCCTGCGACCAGTCCCCTTCACGGGCCGCTCGGGTGAGGCCGTGCGATGCCTGAACCGCCGTGCGCCCGAGGTCGAAGGACGGATTGTCGAGGAAGCTCGACTGCGTCCCCGAGGCCCGCGTGTCGAAGATGGGATTTGGTCCGTTCCCTGAAAACTGGATCACTTTGAGCTAGAGTTTTCGGCCTGA
>CALFRR010000269.1 GCA_937919435.1 uncultured Alphaproteobacteria bacterium
GGCTGCTCGGAGTGGCGGCTCTGTCGACGATCCTCGGCGGCGTGATCGGCATCGGCGGATCGCAGGTTCTCGCCTCGCGCGACGAGGCGGCGGCGCGGGTCGCGGTCGAAGCCCAGATCGCCGCGGGGCTCGCCAAGTCGACCGCGCGGATCGCCGAGCTCGAAGCCCGCATCGCGGCGCTGCCGAAGGCGCCGCCGCCGGTCGATCTGACCCCGCTCGACAGGCGCATCGCGGCGCTGGAGGGCGAACGGACCAACACCGGCAACCTCGTCGAACGGGTCGGCGCGGTCGAGAAGTCGCTGCGCGAACAGATCGAAGCGGCGCGGACCTCGGTCGCCGCGGCGCTCGCCGCGGTACCCGCCGACGGATCGACCAAGGCGGCGTTGGAAGCGATGGCGGCGCGGCTCGACGCGGGGCTCGAAGCGGCCCGGGCGAAGGGTGACGAGGCGGCCGCCGCCGGCAAGGCGCTCGGCGACCGGATCGCCGCGGATTTCGACCGCCGGGCGGCGGAGGCGGCCAAGGTGCTCGAAGGGGTGCGGACCCGGCTCGGCGCACTGGAGAGCCTGCGCGGCGACGTCGACGGGCTGATCGGCCGGATCGGCGGCGTCGAGGAGACCACCAAGGCGCTGAAGTCGGCGGGAGCCGCCGCGATCGACGAGATCGGCAGGAAGGCCGGGGCGATCGCCGAGAAGCTCGGCGGGGTCGACGGCCGGGTGGCCAAGGTCGAGGCCGGCGCGGCCGGCGTCGCCAAGGCGCAGGCCGGCGCGGTGCTCGCCGTGGCGCTCGCCGATCTGAAGGCGGCGGTCGACGCCGGCCGTCCGTTCAAGAACGAGTTCGACGTGGTCCGCCGGGCCGGCACGCTCGATCTGAAGGCGCTGGAGCCCTTCGTCGACAGCGGCGTGCCGAGCGTCACGGTGCTGCGCGAGCGGCTGCCGAAGGTCACCCGCACCATCGCCGAACTCCAGGAGACGGCCGAGGCCGGCGACGGCGTGGTCGATCGGTTGGTGGCCCACGCCAAGCAGATCGTCCGGATCCGCCCGGCCGGCACCGCCGCCGGCGACACCGTCGACGCCAAGCTGTCGCGGCTCGAGGCGAAGACCCGGGCGGGCGATCTCGCCGGGGCGCTCGCCGAATGGAAGGGCCTGCCGGACGCGGCGAAGAAGCCGGTCGCCGACTGGGGTGCGGCGCTCGAAGCACGGGTCGGCGTCGATGCGGCACTCGCCCGCGAGACCGCCGCGGTGCTCGCCGAACTCTCCAAATCGACCCCTGCGAGGTGACGACGATGATCCGCCTTCTCGCCTTTCTCGTCCTCCTCCTCGCGCTCGCCTTCGGGTTCTCGTGGCTCGCCGATCGTCCGGGCGAAGTCACGCTGGTCTGGCAGGGCACCCGGCTCGACACCGACCTGATGACCCTGGCGATCGCCGCCGCGGCGTTGGTCGTGGCGGTGATGATCGTGGTCGCGATCCTGCGCGCCGTCTGGCGGACGCCGGGCGCGATCGGCTCGTTCTTCGGCCGCCGTCGGCGGGAGAAGGGTTGGGCCGCCCTGTCGAAGGGAATGATCGCGGTCGGGGCCGGCGACCCGGTCGGGGCCGCCAAGTTCGCCGGCGAGGCCCGCCGGATCCTCGGAGCGGAGCCGCTGGCGCTGTTGCTGGAGGCCCAGTCGGCGCAGGCCGTGGGTGACCGCTCCGGCGCCAAGACCGCCTTCGAGGCGATGCTGAAGGAGCCCTCGACCCGGCTGCTCGGCCTACGCGGGCTCTACGTCGAGGCGGTGCGCTGGGGCGACGGGCTCGCCGCGGCGGCCCATGCGGCGGATGCCAACCAGAGTGCGCCGAAGCTCGCCTGGGCGGGAACCGCGGTGGTCGACTACCGGGCTCAGGCCCGCGACTGGCAGGGGGCGCTCGAGACCATCGAACGCAACCGGCGCAACGGCATCATCGACCGCCCGGCGGCCAAGCGGTTGCGGGCGGTGATCCTCACCGCCGATGCGCTTGAGCGCGAACAGACCGCGCCGGACATCGTCAAGAACACCGCGCTCGAGGCGCACGGCCTCGCCCCCGATCTGGTGCCGGCGGCCTGTGTGGCGGCGCGGCTGCTCGCCCGGGCCGGCGACCTGCGCAAGGCGGCGCGGGTGCTGGAAGCCACCTGGAAGCTCGGACCGCATCCGGAGATCGCCGAGACCTATGCCCATCTGCGCCCCGGCGATTCGGTCGGCGATCGGATGAAGCGGATCCGCGAACTGGTCAAGGTGCGCGCCCACCACGCCGAATGCGCGTTGGCGACCGCTCGCGCCGAGATCGACGTGCGCGACTTCGCCGGCGCTCGCCGCTCGCTCGAGCCGTTCGTCGCGCAGGGCCCGAGCCGCCGCGTCTGCCTGATGATGGCGGAGATCGAGGAGGCCGAGCACGGCAATTCCGGCGCCACCCGCGCCTGGCTGGCCCGGGCCGTCGCCGCTCGGCGCGACGAGACCTGGGTCGCCGACGGCTTCGTCAGCGATCACTGGATGCCGATCTCGCCGGTCTCCGGCCGGCTCGATGCCTTCGAATGGAAGCAGCCGCCGGAGGACGTCACCGGACCGGTCGCCGATCCGATCGATCGGCCGGAGGAGGCGCTGGCGCTCTCCGGTTCGGTCGCGCCGATCGAAGCGGTGTCGGTCGAGGTGCCGGCCAAGGCCGAAGCGGTGGTCGTCGCTCCTTCGGCGTCGGTGTCCACACCGACTCCCGCGGCGCCGGCGCCCGTGACGTCGGCTCCCGCCGCGGCGGAGGCCCGGACGATCGAGGTGGTGGCGCCGCCGCCCCCGGCCGAAGCCGCCGGTCTCGACGGGCTCGCGGAAAAGGGCGTCAACGGCGCCAACGGCCTCTCCCATCTGCCCGATGATCCGGGGACCGGGGAAGAGGCGGCCGCACCGGCGCCGAAGAAACGCTTCCGTCTGTTCAACTGACCAAAGGGCCGCCCATCGGGCGGCCCTCTTCACATCGGTGGGGGTTCGAGGTCGACCGGCCGCCGCGCCACCCGCTCTCCCGTCCTCCCCGGCGGCGGGTCGGCGCCGGGAACGCGACCCACGATCAGACCATCGAAAAGACGGCCGGATCCCCTTCCCCTCCGCCGCTGCGCGGCTCCGGCCGGGGATGACGGGCGTGGCAGCGTCGGGTCCCATTCGTCGACGTTCGATGGACGGCCGAGGTCGAGGTCGTTCTCTGCCACGAGGCCATGCGAAGAAGGCCGGGATCGCTCCCGGCCTTTCTCGTGTCCGAAGGTCTCGAAGACCCGCGCCCGATCACTCGGCGGCGGCGACGGTCTTCTTGTCCTGCTTCTTCTCGGTGATGCGGGCCGCCTTGCCGGTCAGGCCGCGCAGGTAATAGAGCTTGGCGCGACGCACCTTGCCGCGGCGGACCACGTCGACCGACTCGATCAGCGGAGTGTAGACCGGGAAGACGCGCTCGACGCCCTCGCCGTAGGAGATCTTGCGGACGGTGAAGCTCTCGTTGAGCCCGGCGCCCGAACGGGCGATGCAGACGCCCTCGTAGGCCTGGACACGGGTGCGAGTGCCTTCGACGACACGCACGTTGACGCGGACGGTATCGCCGGGGGCGAAGTCGGGAAGCACCCGCTTCTCGGCCACCGTCGCCATCTGCTCCTTTTCGAGCTGCTCGATGATGTTCATGGTCTCACCTGTTCAGAAGTTGCGATGTCCATACTCGAAGTCGCGCCGCTTGTCATGCCCCCGTCGCGTGTCGAGGGCCGAGGCGGCGCCGAATCATCCGCTCCGGGCCGCCCAGAGATCCGGCCGTCGTGCCCTGGTGATCGCCTCGGCCATGCCGTGGCGCCACCGCGCGATCGCTCCGTGATCTCCGGAAGTCAGCACCTCCGGGATCGTCCGCCCTTCCCAGACCTGCGGCCGGGTGTAGTGCGGATATTCCAGGAGCCCGGCCTCGAAGCTCTCTTCCGAGCCGGATTCCACCTTGCCCATCACACCGTCGAGGAGCCGGACGACCGCGTCGATCAGCGCCATCGCGGCGATCTCTCCCCCCGACAGCACGTAGTCGCCGATCGACACCTCGACGAGGTCGCGACCTTCGATCACCCGCTCGTCGACGCCTTCGAAGCGACCGCAGACGACGATCGCTCCGGGGCCGGCCGCCAGTTCGCGCACCAGCCCCTGGGTCAGCGGACGGCCGCGCGGGCTCATCAGGAGCCGTGGCCGCGGGTCGCCTTCCCCGGTGACGCCGTCGATCGCCCGGGCCAGCACGTCGGCCCTGAGCACCATCCCCGGTCCGCCGCCCGAAGGCGTGTCGTCGACCGAGCGATGCCGATCGACGGCGGAGGCGCGGATGTCGACCGCCTCGAGGCTCCAGATGCCGTTCTCCAGGGCCCGGCCGGCGAGCGCCGTGCCGAGCGGTCCGGGGAACATCTCCGGATAGAGGGTCAGGACGGTCGCGGCGAAGCCGGTCACGAGCCCGCCTCCTCGTCCGCCGGCTTCTTCACGTCGAAGAAGTCGGCCGGCAGATCGGCGATCACCCTTCCGCCGACGACGTCCACCGTCGGCACGAAGGCCCGGGTGAACGGCAGGTAGAAGGAGGCCCGCCCCTCGGGCTTCACCTCGAGCAGATCGCCGGCACCCCAGTTCGGTACGGCGACGATCCGGCCGAGCGAAGCGCCGGTCCCGTCCACCACGTCGAGCCCGATCAGGTCGGCGTGGTAGAACGTCTCCTCGTCCTCGGGCACCGGCAGAGCGGTGCGGGGAACGCGGAGGTCGAGGCCGTTGAGGGTCTCGGCGGCGTTGCGGTCGGTGATCTCGCGGAACGCGACGACCAGCACCGTCCCCTGATCGCGCAGGCGCGCGACCGTCAGCCACCGCCCGTCGGGCAGCGTCAGCGGGCCGTAGTCGGCGATCGCCTCGGCCGGCTCGGTGAAGGCCTTGACCCTCACTTCGCCGCGGATGCCGTGGGCGCCGCCGATCCGGCCGACGAGGACGAGTTCGTCGGTCATGGCGTCACTCCCGCGGCCGATCACTCGGCGGCGGCTTCGGCCTTCTTGGCCTTGGCCTCGGCGCGCTCCTGGGCCTTCTTGCCCGGGACGGCGGCCTGCGGGTTGTTGCGGGCCTCGCGCTTCATCAGGCCGGCGGCGTCGAGGAAGCGGGCGACGCGATCGGTCGGCTGGGCGCCGACCGACAGCCAATGCTGGGCACGCTCGGTGACCAGGGTGAGCCGGTCGGCCGAGTCCTTGGCCAGCATCGGGTTGTAGGTGCCGATCTTCTCGATGAAGCGGCCGTCGCGCGGGGCGCGGGCGTCGGCGACGACGATGCGGTAGACCGGGCGCTTCTTGGAGCCACCGCGGGCGAGACGGATCTTCAGCGACATTCCGTGGTCCTTTCGACTGTGCCGGAGCGATCTCCGGCCGTAGCGATCGCGATCGGTTCACCCGATCGGTTCTCTTCCCGCTCGGCGGCGAGGCATCGCCCCGCACCGAGCCGAATTCACTTCTTCCGGAAGCCCGGAGGCAGCGGGCCCTTGGGCAGGCCCATGCCGGGAAGCCCGAGCCCCTTGGGCAGGGTCGGCATGCCGCCCATCCCGCCGAGGCCGCCGGGCGGCAGTCCGGGCATCTGGCCGGACTTGGCCATCGCCTCGAGTTCGGCCGGGTCGGGCATGCCGCCGCCGCCGAACATCGACCCGAGGCCGCCGAACAGGCCGCCCTTCTTGTTCTTGCCCATGGCCTTCATCATGTCGGCCATCTGGCGATGCATCTTGAGGAGCTTGTTGACGTCCTCGACGCGGGTGCCGGAGCCGGCGGCGACGCGGCGCTTGCGGCTGGCGGCCAGCAGTTCCGGCTTGCGGCGCTCCTTGGCGGTCATCGAGCGGATGATCGCCACCTGGCGGTCGAAGACCTTCTCGTCGAAGCCGTCGAGCTGACCCTTGAGCTTGCCCATGCCGGGCAGGAGACCCATGATCCCCTTCATCCCGCCGAGCTTCTTCATCTGGCCGAGCTGCTCGGCGAGATCGTCGAGGTCGAACTGACCCTTCTTCATCTTGGCGGCCATGTCGGCCGCCTTCTTGGCGTCGAACTCCTGCGCCGCCTTCTCGACCAGGGCGACGATGTCGCCCATGCCGAGGATCCGGCCGGCGATGCGGGCGGGATCGAAGTCCTCGAGCGCGTCGGCCTTTTCGCCGACGCCGACCAGCTTGATCGGCTTGCCGGTGACGAAACGCATCGACAGCGCGGCACCGCCGCGGCCGTCGCCGTCCATGCGGGTCAGCACGATGCCGGAGATACCGACCCGTTCGTCGAACGACTTGGCGAGGTTGACCGCGTCCTGACCGGTCAGCGCGTCGGCGACCAGCAGGATCTCGTGCGGCTTGGCCACCCGCTTGATCTCGGCCATCTCGAGCATCAAGGGCTCGTCGATGTGGATCCGGCCGGCGGTGTCGAGGATCACCACGTCGTAGCCGCCGAGCCGGGCGGCGGTCATCGCGCGCTCGGCGATCTGGGTCGGGGTCTGGCCCTCGACGATCGGCAGAGTGTCGATGGAATTCTGTTCGCCGAGGACGCGCAGCTGTTCCTGGGCGGCGGGACGGCGGGTGTCGAGCGAGGCGAGCAGCACCCGGCGCTTCATCCGCTCGGTCAGCCGGCGACCGATCTTGGCGGTGGTGGTGGTCTTGCCCGAGCCCTGCAGGCCGACCATCATGATCGCCACCGGCGCCGCCGCCTCGAGATCGATCGGTCGGGCATCCGAACCGAGCATCTCGACGAGAACGTCGTGGACGATCTTGATCACCTGCTGGCCGGGGGTGACCGACCGCAGCACCTCGTGGCCGACGGCGCGGTTCCTGACCCGGTCGGTGAACGAACGGACGACGTCGAGGGCGACGTCGGCCTCGATCAGAGCGCGACGCACCTCGCGCATCGCCTCGCCGACGTCGGCCTCGGAGAGGGCGCCGCGGCGGGTGAGCTTGTCCAGAATGCCGGACAGGCGTTCCGAGAGGTTCTCGAACATGGGTTCGGGTCCGTTCTTCGTCCAGATCGCCGACCTCGCGACCGATCCTCCAAACGGAAACGCGCCCGCGGGCGCAACGCGCTGGCGGACGGTTGCCTCCGGGGGCTTGTCGGATGCCCCGGTCGGCGGAAGATCGACCCGAAAAGTCGACGAGAGGCGCAAGCTCTAGGAAATACCGCCGCCGGAGTCAACCGGCCGCGGCCGTCGGACCGCCCGCCGGGCCGGATTTCCTCGGCCGACGGGCGGGATGCCGGTTCGTCCCCGCCGGGCCGGTCCGCCGGAGCGTCGGCCCGAGGGGGAGAGGTTCACTTGGCGAAGACCCAGACGTCGACCACCACCCGATCCTCGGGCGAAGCGAGGGCGTCTTCGTCGTAGACCTCGATCACCGCGGTCGACTCGAGCTTCTTGGCGGCGAGCCAGTCGTCGATCCGGGCATAGACCTCCTCGAGATCGTCGAGCGAGCCGTTGTGGACGAACTTCCAGGCCTTGCCGGAGGGCGAGGTGCCGAGCTTGACGCCCTTCGGCAGCTTGTTGGCCTTCGGCGCCTTCTCGATCGGCAGCATCGCCTTGTAGCCGACGACGTCGTCTTCCGACTCGATGTACTGGACCATCGGGCCGCCGGCCGGTTTGGCGCCGGTCGCCTTGACGGCGCGGGCGAGGGCGGTGAAGGCGGATCCCATCTTCTCTTCGGCGTCGTCCCAGGTGGTGTTGCCGGTGACGAACAATACCGGGCGGGCGGCGAACTGCGCGGCCTCCGGCTCGGCGACGGCGGGCTTGACGACGGCCGGCGGTGGCGGTGCGGCGGGCTCGGCGACGGTGGGCGCCGGCGGCACCGGGACGGCGGGAGCCGGTGCGGGCGCGGGCTCGGGCTTGGGAACCTCTGCGGTGGGAGCGGGAGCCGGCGCGACCTCGGGCTTCGGGGCTTCTGCGGCAGGGGCAGGAGCCGGCACGGGCTCGGGCTTCGGAGCTTCGGCGGCGGGCGCCGGAGCGGCTTCGGGCTTCGGAGCCTCCGCGGCGGGCGCAGGAGCCGGAGCGGCTTCGGGCTTCGGAGCCTCCGCGGCGGGCGCAGGAGCCGGCACGGGCTCGGGCTTCGGGGCTTCTGCGGCGGGCGCAGGAGCCGGCGCGGCCTCGGGCTTCGGAGCTTTGGCGGCGGGCGCGGGAGCCGGAGCGGCTTCGGGCTTGGGAGCCTCTGCGGCGGGGGCAGGAGCCGGTGCGACCTCCGTCTTGGGCGCCTCGACGACGGGGGCCGGTGCGGGAGCGGCGTCCGTCTTCGGGGCTTCGACGGCCGGGGCGGCGGGGGCCGGGGTCTCGTCCGCGGCGAGCGGTGCGGCGGCGAGCAGGGTCGCCAGGCCGACCGAGAGCATCAGAATGCGATTGCCGGATCGAGACGTCATCGTCGTCACTCCTTCGACCGGACCCTTCCGGCCTCTCCGAGCCACGGGATTCCCGCGGCTCGCCGAATCCGACTCGGCACCGCCGCGTGCCGGCGGCGCGGCGGACGGGGGAACATCGCCCGGTCGTTCCCCTCCGTCAATCGAGCCGTCGCGGTCGATCGAAGATCCAGGGATGGGCCGGTCCGACGGCGCAGATCCGCTGGACGATCTCGGGGATCCGACCGCGCTCGGCATCGCCGGGGATCTCGCCGTGCTCGAAGGCGACGACGGTCAACCCGCCGATCAGCTCGGGGCTCAGCAACTCGTTCGAGGCGAGCAGGAATTCGTCGCGGGCCGGGCGCCCGTGGCGGGGCTGGCCGAGGGCATAGGTCTCGTAGATCAGCACGCCGTCGTCGGCGACCGCGGCGCGGATCTCCGGGAAGATCGGCCGGTACAGGTATTTGGTCACCACCACCGCGGCGAAGCGTCGCCCGGCGACCGGCCAGGGGCCGCGGTCGGGGGCCTCGAGATCGGTCTCGATCAACTCGACGTCGGGCCGTGCGGCGAGTTCGTCGAGGCCGGTCATGTCGCGGTCGAGACCGGTGACCGGATGGCCGCGGTCGAGGGCGGCGCGCAGATGGCGACCCCAGCCGCAGGCGACGTCGAGGACCGGGCCGCCCTTCGGCGCGCCGTCGAGGAAATGGAGCACCCAGGGCGACGGCCGGCTCGGGCCGCGGCGGTGGGGACGGGCGGTGTCTTGGGCGTGCATCGGCGGATTTTCCTGTCGGACTGGCCTTTTCGACCGAGTTTCGCCATATAAGCGGGATCAGGCGGGAACGGAAAGGCGACCGGGCGGCACGAGGCCTCCGTCGCACCGCCGTCGGTCGCGACGGCCGCTGTGAGGACGAGGCATGGCCACGGTGTTTTCCTTCCGCAAGATGAACGGGCTCGGCAACGACTTCCTGGTGCTCGATGCCCGCGCCGGGGTGCCGCGACTGACGCCCGCGGAGATCGCGGCGCTCGCCGACCGGGAGACCGGCATCGGCTTCGATCAGATGATCACGCTGGAGACGTCGCCGGCCGGCGCCGACGTGTTCATGCGGATCGACAACGCCGACGGCGGCGAGGTCTCGGCCTGTGGCAACGCGACCCGCTGCATCGGCTGGCTGGTGATGGGCGAGACCGGCCGGGACGCCGCGACCATCGAGACCCGGGCCGGGCTGCTCCGCGCCTTCGCCACCGGCGAGGCGCAGCGGGTGACGGTCGACATGGGGGTGCCGCGGCTCGAGTGGCAAGAGATCCCGCTCGCCGAACCCTTCGCCGACACCCGCGCCATCGAACTCCAGATCGGCCCGATCGACGCGCCGATCCTGCATTCGCCGGCTTGCGTCAACATGGGCAACCCGCACGCGATCTTCTTCGTCGACGACGTCGACCGCTTCGATCTGGCGGCGATCGGGCCGATGCTCGAGAACCACCCGATCTTCCCGGAGCGGGCCAACATCTCGCTGGTCCATGTCACCTCGCGGTCGAGCCTCACCCAACGGGTGTGGGAGCGCGGCGCCGGGCTGACGCTCGCCTGCGGCACCGGCGCCTGCGCGGCGGCGGTGGCGGCGGCGCGCACCGGGCGTACCGGCCGGAGGGTCGCGGTGACCCTGCCCGGCGGGGTACTCGACATCGATTGGCGCGACGACGACCACGTGATGATGACCGGGGCGGTGTCGACCGACTTCACCGGCACGATCGAGCGCGAGACGCTCACCGTCCACCGGGACGGGGCACGAGGGGCGGCGGCGTGAGCGTCGATCTGGTCACTCTGGGCTGTCGGCTCAACACCTCGGAATCGGAGGCGATGCGCGAACAGGCGAGCGCCGCCGGGCTCGACGACGTGGTGATCGTCAACACCTGCGCGGTCACCGCCGAGGCGGTGCGCCAGGCCCGCCAGGCGATCCGCCGGATGCGCCGCGAGCGGCCGGGCGCCCGGATCGTCGTCACCGGCTGCGCCGCGCAGGTCGATCCGGACGCCTTCGCGGCGATGGGCGAGGTCGATCTGGTGCTCGGCAACGACGCCAAGCTCGAGACGGCGACCTGGAAGGGGCTCGCCGACTTCGGGATCGACGCCAGCGAGAAGGTCAGGGTCAACGACATCTTCGCGGTTCGCGAGACCGCCGGCCATCTGATCGCCGGGTTCGAGGCGCGCACCCGCGCCTTCGTCCAGGTGCAGAACGGCTGCGACCACCGCTGCACCTTCTGCATCATCCCCTACGGCCGCGGCGCCTCGCGCTCGGTGCCGGCCGGCGCGGTGGTCGAGCAGATCGAGGCGCTCGCCGGCAACGGCTACCGCGAGATCGTGCTGACCGGCGTCGACATCACCTCCTGGGGCCAGGACCTGCCGGGATCGCCGAAGCTCGGCCGTCTGGTCGGGCAGATCCTGAAGCGGGTCGCCGGGGTCGAGCGGCTCAGGATCTCGTCGATCGACCAGATCGAGGCCGATCCGGAGCTGATCGAGATCGTCGCCTCCGAGCGCCGGCTGATGCCGCATCTGCATCTCTCGCTGCAGGCCGGCGACGACATGATCCTGAAGCGGATGAAGCGCCGTCACCTGCGCGACGATGCGGTGCGGTTCTGTGCCGACATGCGGGCGAAGCGGCCGGATCTGGTGTTCGGCGCCGATCTGATCGCCGGTTTCCCGACCGAGACCGACGAGATGTTCGAGCGCACGCTGGCGCTGGTCGCCGACTGCGGCCTGACCTTCACCCACGTCTTCCCGTTCTCGCCGCGGCCGGGCACGCCGGCGGCGAAGATGCCGCAGGTGGCGCGCAGCGTGGTCAAGGAGCGGGCGGCGCGGCTCCGGGCGGTCGGCGAGGCGGCGCTCCACGCCCATCTCGACGGCCGTATCGGCGGGCTCGAGCGGGTGCTGATCGAGAAGGACGACGTCGGCCACGGCGAGAGCTTCGCCCAGGTCCGGGTCGCGGGCGGGGCGGTCTCCAATCTGCCTCCCGGCGAGGTGGTCACCGCACGGGTGACGGCGCGCGACGGCGCGGTGCTGATCGCCGAGGCGGTCGCCGAACGGGCGGAGGCTGCGGAATGAGCGAGACCAAGCGTGGACTGTTCGGACGGCTGTTCGGTCGATCGGCCGAGCCGGCACCGGCCGCCCCGGTCGAAGCGGTTCCGGTGGAGGACGTCGCAGCGGTCGGAGCCGAAGCGCCGGAGCCCGTCGTCGTCGAGGTCGAGGCGGAGCCCGAGCCCGTCGGCGAGACGGCGTCGATCGAGGCCGAGGGCACGCGAGAGGCGCCGGAGGTGCCCGCCGAAACCGAGATCGTCCCCGAACCCGAACCGGTCGTCGACGCCGTCGCGGAACCGGTCGAGACCGAGGAACCCGAAACCGCGCCGATCCCCGAAGAGGCCGCGCCGACGACGAGCGCGGCGGTACCGGCGGCGGACGTCGTGGCGCGGCCGTCGTGGTGGCAGAAGCTGAAGTCGGGGCTGTCGCGCACCTCATCGGCGCTGGGCGGCGGCATCGGCGCGATCTTCACCAAGCGCAAGCTCGACGAAGCGACGCTCGAAGAGCTCGAAGACATTCTGATTCAGGCCGATCTCGGGTTCGCCACCGCGACGAAGATCACCGCGGCGCTGAAGCAGGACCGGTTCGATCGCGAGATCACCGACGGCGAGGTGCGCGCGGTGCTGGCCCGCGAGGTCGAGAAGGTGCTGGCGCCGATCGCCCGGCCGCTGACGCTCGACCCGGTCGAGAGCGGCCCGCGGGTGGTGCTGGTGGTCGGGGTCAACGGCTCCGGCAAGACGACGACGATCGGCAAGCTCGCGATGCGGCTCGCCCGCGAGGGCAGGTCGGTGGTGCTCGCCGCCGGCGACACCTTCCGCGCCGCGGCGATCGAGCAGCTGAAGATCTGGGGAAGCCGCACCGGGGCCGAGGTGATCGCCCGCGAGCCGGGGGCGGATGCCGCCGGGCTCGCCTTCGACGCGCTCGCCGCGGCCAAGGCGAAGGGCGCCGACGTCCTGGTGATCGACACCGCCGGCCGGCTGCAGAACCGCACCGAGCTGATGGCGGAGCTCGAGAAGGTGGTCCGGGTGCTGAGGAAGCAGGATCCGACCGCGCCGCACGACGTCGTCCTGACCCTCGACGCCACCACCGGGCAGAACGCGCTCAATCAGGTGGAGATCTTCGGCCGGGTCGCCGGGGTGACCGGTCTGGTGATGACCAAGCTGGACGGCACCGCCCGCGGCGGCATCCTGGTGGCGATCGCCGAGAAGTTCGCGCTGCCGGTCCACTTCATCGGGGTCGGCGAGGGCATCGACGACCTCGAACCGTTCGACGCCGGCGACTTCGCGAAGGCGATCGCCGGGCTCGACCGCGGCTGAAGACCGGGGGTCTTCGGCGCGATCCTCACTCCAGCACCCGCGCCTCGTCGGGCAGCATGATCGGAATGCCGTCGCGGATCGGATAGGCGAGGCGGGCGGACCGGGAGACCAGCTCCTGATTCTCCGCGTCGTAGTCGAGCCGCGCCTTGGTCAGCGGGCAGACCAACAGTTCGAGCAGCTTCGGATCGAGCCGGCCGCGTTGGCGGTGGTCCTCGGGCGCGACGGGCAGGGTTTCGGTCATCGGGCGTCTCCTCGGCTCACTGGAGCGGCGTGGTCGGTCCGCCGCCCTCCTCGGCGAGCGATCGTTCGGTCAGCGCCACCAGCAGGTCGGCGCGGGCGGCGAGCGTCGGGGCTTCGAGCAGGGCCTGCTTCTCGCGCGGATCGCAGGGCGACATCATCGCCAGACCGTCGACCAGTGCCTCGTTCGGAGCGGTCTCGAAACGCCGCCACTCGATCTCCAGGCGATGGGCGCGGACGAAGGCGGCGAGGGCCGACATCACCGCCGGACGGTTCACCTCCGCCTCGCCGGCGTTCGGCTCGAAATCGCCGACGAAGGACGACGTGTCGATCCGGACCTGGCGCCACGGGGTGGTGGTGGCCAGTTCCTCGGCGACCCCGAACCGGACGACGCCGGTCAGGGCGATCGACAGGCGGCCGTCGCCGGTCTCGACGAAGCGGGTGACCCGGCCGAGCCCGCCGACCGTCTCGAGCGGAGGTCGGCCGAGGAGCGCGGCGTCGGGCGTTCCGATCTTCGGCTGGATCATCCCGATCAGCCGGTCGCCGGCCATCACCGCGTCGAGCATCGCCAGATAGCGCGGCTCGAAGATCTCCAGCGGCAGATTCCTGCGGGGCAGCATCAGGACGCCGGTCAGCGGGAACACCGGCACGACCAGCGGCAGATCGTCGGCGGTGCTGTAGGTCCGATTGCCGGCGCGGGTCATCCGGGGCCCTCTTCCTCGACGTCGTCAGGCGAAGAGCAGCGAGGACAGACGGCGGCGGCCGTACAGGGTCGCCGGATCCTTCGGTCCCCAGGCCTCGAAGAACTGCAGCAGCTGCTTGCGCGCCGCCTCGTCGTTCCACGGCCGGTCGCGACGGAAGATCTCGATCAGATGATCGACCGCCGCCTGGCGATGGTCGCGCCCGGCGAGCGCCAGGGCGAGGTCGTAACGGGCCTGATGGTCGTCGGGATCGCGGGTCAGCCGGGCTTCCAGCTCGACGGCGTCGTCGACCGCGCTCGACCGCTCGGCGAGCGCGATGCGGGCCCTGACCGCGGCGACCCGCGGATCGTTCTGGGCGGCCGCCGGAAGCCCGGCGAGGAACTGTTCGGCCTGGGCGAACTCGCCCGCCGTCACCCAGACGCCGGCGAGGCCGGCGACCGCGGCGACGTTCTCCGGTTCTTCGCGCAGCACCGTCGCATAGAGCTTCGAGGCGTCCTCGAGCTCGCCGGCCTCCGCCGCCGCATCGGCCTCGGCGAGGATCTGGTCGACCTCGCTCGGGCCACTCTGTCCGGCGAGCTTGTCGACGAAGCTCTTCACCTGGCTCTCCGGCAGGGCGCCCATGAAGCCGTCGATCGGCTGGCCGTTCTTGAAGGCGATCACCGCCGGGATCGAGCGGATGCCGAGCTGACCGGCGTATTCCGGATGCTGGTCGATGTTCATCTTGACCAGCCGGACGCGGCCCTTGGCCGCCCTGACCACCTTCTCGATCACCGGGGTCAGCTGTTTGCAGGGACCGCACCACTCGGCCCAGAAGTCGACCAGCACCGGCACCTTGCGGGAGGCGTCGAGGACGTCCCGGGGGAAGTCGCGGGTGGTGGTCTCGCGGATCGGGTCGTCGGCGCCGGCCGGCCCGGCGGCGGTCTGGGCCGCGGCGGGAGCCGGGGCGGTGGTCGGGGCGGCGGGCTTGGCGGGGGCGTATCCGGGGCCGGTGCCGAAGGTGAAGGTGGGGCCGGGCATGTCGATCTTTCCACGTTCGCGAATGACGACCGGCGGGCGGTCGGGTGTGGGATGGGCGCGGGCGCCCGATGTCTCGTTCCCAAAGATGGGGCGAAAGGTCGCCGATCGCAATCGGCGGGCGCGCGAAAGCCGGGCGGCCGCTCAGGCTTCCTCGCCGAGGGTGCCGTCGGAGACCGCGACGATCCGCGGCGGGTGGCCGCTGAGGGTCAGGAAGCGGACGAGGTCGTCACGGGCGATGGCGGTGGTGGCGGTGTTCTCGAGCGGATGGAAGTTCAGGAGGTCGTGGGCCATCAGGCTCTCGTCGAGGATCACGGTGACCCGTCCTCCGGCGTCGTTGACGATGCCGAAGGGGGTGACCGAACCGGGCAGGACGCCGAGCAGTTCCATCAACAGTTCGGCGCGGCAGAAGCTGACCCGTCCGGTGGCGCCGATCTTCGGCGAGACGCTCTTCAGGTCGATCGCCGCATGGCTCTCGGCGGAGATCAGGAAGATCCGGCCCTTCTTGTCCTTGACGAAGAGGTTCTTCGAATGACCGCCGGGCAGGTGGTTCTTGACGTCCTCGCTCTGCGCCACGGTGAACACGGCGCGGTGGTCGTGAGTGGTGACGGGAATGCCGTGGCGGGCGAATTCGGCGAGGAGATCGGCGCGGGTCCAGGGCATCGGCGGCGGGCTCGGGAAGGATCGGCCGCGGAAGGTGCGGCCGGGGGATCGATAGAACGCGTCGCGCCGAGGCGCAACCGCGCAGAGGGGATCGGCCTGGCGGACCGTCCGGATCCGCCCGGGGAGCGGGCCTCGGCGATGCCTGCGTGGGGCTCGACACGACCGGAGAGCTGGAGCCGTCTCCGGCGGCGGCGGCGGCGGCGGGGGCGACGGCGGCATCGGGGACCGGATCGGCACCGACCGGCGGCACCGAGGCGAGCCGAGGGGGCGCCGCGGTCGGCGGGACCGGGGGGCGGAACAGAGGGGCGGAACCGGGAGCGGAGACGATCGGGCGAGGGGCTTTCCGGCGAGTGGGGCCCGCCCGCGCGGAAGAGCCGGTCTCCTCGTGCGACGGCATCGCCGGCCCGGGAGCGGGACCCGCCCGCGCTGGAGAACCGTCGGGGGCGTGGCGCGGGGAGGGGCGTGCGTGGCGGGAGGGTGGACGGCGACGGCGGAAATCCCGGGGTTTCGCGGGGTGGCGGGCGGTGGCTGGGCGATTTCGTCCACAGGGCGACGGGGAAAGCGAAAATTCGGTCTTGCATCGATCCCGCGGCTGAGGCATAGAGACGCCCGTCCGGTGGCGACGCCGGACGTACCCTAAGGATGCGGGTGTAGCTCAGGGGTAGAGCACAACCTTGCCAAGGTTGGGGTCGAGGGTTC
>CALFRR010000270.1 GCA_937919435.1 uncultured Alphaproteobacteria bacterium
GGATTGAACTCTCGACCTCTCCCTTACCAAGGGAGTGCTCTACCACTGAGCTACTGCAGCATCCGGACCGGTCCACCCGGGAGTGGGTTCGGCTCGTGGTCGTCACCGGGCGGCGGCGACCCGTGCGGCGGCCACCGGAACCGGCGGGCGTCGCGCGGCCCGCTATGTGCCACAGGCGCCCCCGCGGCGCAAGCCTCGTTTCCCACGAAGTCGACGGGAAAAGTCGCACCTCGACCGACGACGGGATGGCGCGGCCGCGCCGGGCGTGGTCTTCTCCCGGCAAATCGCGGCCCACCGTCGCCTTCGACGCCCGACCGATTCGTCCACAGGGAAGATGCGGTCGCCGTCGAAACCGGTTCCGCCCCCTCGTCGCAGACCCCGGTCCGTTCCGCCATGACCTCCGATTCCGATCCCCGTACCCCCCCTCCCGCCGGGACGGCCGCGACCCGCGGACCCGCCGGCCCGGCGGCCCGCTCGGCGGCCGAGGAGAAGGCGGACCGCCTCGCCGCGGCGCTGCGCGAGAACCTGCGTCGGCGCAAGGATCAGGCGCGCCGGCGGGCCGGTGATCCGGCGACTTCGACGAATCCCGTGGCCAACCCGGTGGACGACGGCGGGAAGCGGTGAGGCGCGCCGCCGCCGCCTCGCTTTCGCCGCCATCGGCTGGTCGAGGTGCGCCGGGCGGGCTTGTCGCCGGTGGAGCGACGGCTTAAGAGCGTGCGCCGCGGCGAAGGCCGGCGGTGGGGCCGAAGGAAGGGCGTGGGCATGGACAAGATCCGGATCGTCGGCGGCAATCGGCTCTTCGGCGAAATTCCGATCTCCGGGGCGAAGAACGCGGCGCTGCCGCTGATGATCGCCGCGCTCCTCACCGAGGAGACGCTGACCCTCGAGAACGTGCCGCGGCTGCGCGACGTCGCCATGCTCACCCGGATCCTGTCGAACCACGGCGTCGACTATTCGCTGAACGGCAAGCGGGCCGGCGAGGACCATCTGGCCGGCCAGACCATCCATCTGACCGCCGGCGAGATCGTCGACACGCGCGCCCCCTACGATCTGGTCAGCCAGATGCGCGCCTCGTTCTGGGTGATCGGGCCGCTGCTCGCCCGGGCGCGGAAGGCGCGGGTGTCGCTGCCCGGCGGGTGCTCGATCGGCACGCGGCCGGTCGATCTGTTCATCGCCGGCCTCGCCGCGCTCGGCGCGAAGATCGAGATCGAATCCGGCTACGTCGTCGCCGAAGCGCCGCAGGGGCTGATCGGCGCGACCTACCGCTTCCCCAAGGTGTCGGTCGGCGCCACCCACACGCTGATGATGGCGGCGACGCTGGCCCACGGCGAGACGGTGCTGGAAGGGGCGGCGCGCGAACCGGAGGTGGTCGATCTCGCCCGCTGTCTGGTGGCGATGGGCGCCGACATCGAAGGCGCAGGTACGTCGACGATCCGCATCCGCGGGGTCGCGCGGCTGCACGGCGCCACCCACCGGGTGCTGCCCGACCGGATCGAGACCGGCACCTATGCGATGGCGGTGGCGATGACCGGCGGCGACGTCACGCTGACCAACACCTCCGCCGATCTGCTCGCGACCGCCCTCGACGTGCTCCGGGCGACCGGGGTCACCGTCGAAGCGACCGGCGACGCCATCCGGGTGGCCCGCGGCGACCAGCCGATCCGCCCGGTCGACGTCGTCACCGAGCCGTTCCCGGCCTTCCCGACCGACCTCCAGGCGCAGTTCATGGCGCTGATGTGCCGGGCCGACGGCACTTCGCGGATCACCGAGACGATCTTCGAGAACCGCTTCATGCACGTCGCCGAGCTCGCCCGGCTCGGGGCGAAGATCGCGATCGACGGGCGGGTCGCCACGGTCGAGGGCGTCGAGCGGCTGGCCGGCGCACCGGTGATGGCGACCGATCTCCGGGCCTCGGTGTCGCTGGTGATCGCCGGTCTGGTCGCCGAGGGCGAGACCACGGTCTCCCGCGTCTATCATCTCGACCGCGGGTTCGAGCGGCTCGAGGAGAAACTCTCGCGCTGCGGTGCGGCGATCGAGCGGTTGTCCGGCGAAGGGATGCGCTGAAGCACCGCCTTCCGCCCGGGCCCCCCTTCATCTCGGACGAAACGTCCCTAGATGAGAAGGGCGGGGGCGTCCTCTTCGGGAGCGCCCGTCTCCGGGAGGTTCCGCCGATGCACCGACGCGCCTTTCTCACCGGTCTCTGCGGAGCCGTCGTGCTCCCGGCGGTCGCTTCGGCACAGGCCGCGACGCGGCGCGTCTACGGGCGGATCGTCGGCTTCGACGGCACCCGGCTGACGATCCGGACGGCGACCGGCGGCGAGATCGCGGTGACGGTTCCCGCCGACCTGCCGATCGGCGCCGTGGCGGAGCGAAAACTCTCCGACATCGCGGCGGGCGACTACGTCGGCTCGGCGGCGATGAAGGGAACCGACGGCCGGCTCCACGCCCAGGAGGTCCACGTCTTCCGTCCCGAACAGCGCGGGGTGGGGGAGGGCCATCGGCCGATGGACCTGCCGGAGCAGACGATGACCAACGCCACCGTCGCGGAAGTCGCCGCGCCCGCTTCGGGCGGGGTGCTGCGGCTGAAGTATCCGGGCGGCGAGCAGACCATCCTGGTCGGACCGGAGGCGCGGGTGGTGGCGCTGGTGGCCGGCGACCGTGGCCTGCTGAAGCCCGGTGCGACGGTCAGAGTGATCGCCCAGAGCGGTGCGGACGGCATGCCGGTCGCCCGCTCGATCCAGGCGGAGAGGGACGGCGTGCCGCCGCTCGAATGACCGAACAGGGAGGGGATGCGTCGGCGCCCCGCCCGCAATCGACGGAAGCAGAGACATGAGCGAGCTCAAACTCATCGCCCTCGACGCCGAAGATCTCGACGTCCTGTCGGCGCATCTCCAGGACGCGGTCCTCAAGATCGGCGACGTCCATTGGCTCGCCGGCGAGAAGCGGCTGGTGCTGACCCTCAACCGCTTCGTCTGGGAGGCGGTCGACGGCCGTCGGACCCGCGGCTTCGAACGGCGGCGGGCGGCACTGTCCTTCGCCCGGGTGACCTCGGTCAAGTCGCACCGGCTGAACCGCGAGGCACCCGACACGGTGATCGATCTCCTGGCGCTGCGGTTCACGGCGACCGACGAACCGTCGGGGGTGGTCGAGCTGATCTTCGCCGGTGGCGGGGTGTTGCGGCTCGAGGTCGAATGCCTGGAAGTGGCGCTCGCCGATCTCGGCGCCGCCTGGGCGACCGGTACCTGCCCCGAACACGGCGTGTGAGGCGGGCGGTCGCGATCGGGTGCCGCCGACCGGCCTTCCGGCGTTGCCCGCGCGGGGGGGATCGGGTACCAAACGGGGCGAATTCCGGCGCCGATCGCCGTAGGGTTCGGGCGCCACAGCCCGTCGTCCATGAGGTCCGCTCACCGTGCCCATCCGTCTCACCACCCGTGATCCGGGTTTCGCCGCCGCCTTCGCCGATCTGCTCGCGATGAAGCGCGAGGTCTCCGAGGACGTCGACCGGACGGTCGGCGAGATCATCGCGGAGGTCCGGGCCCACGGCGACGCGGCGCTCCACGCCTATACGCAGCGGTTCGACCGGGTCGACCTGCGGTCGGTCGGGCTCCGGATTCCCGCCGAGGAGATCGCCGCCGCGAAGCGCTCGGTCGATGCCGAGACGCTCGCCGCACTGGAACTCGCCGCGGCGCGGATCCGCTCGCACCACGCCCGCCAGATGCCGAAGGACGACGTCTACACCGATGCACTCGGGGTGACCCTCGGCTCGCGCTGGACGGCGATCGAGGCGGTCGGGCTCTACGTGCCCGGCGGCACCGCCAGCTATCCCTCGTCGGTGCTGATGAACGCGGTGCCGGCCAAGGTCGCCGGGGTCGAACGGCTGGCGATGGTGGTGCCGACGCCGGACGGCAGGCTCAACCCGCTGGTGCTCGCCGCCGCCGAGATCGCCGGGGTCGACGAAGTGTTCCGGGTCGGCGGAGCCCAGGCGGTCGCCGCGCTCGCCTTCGGGACAAAGACGATCCGTCCGGTCGCCAAGATCGTCGGACCCGGCAATGCCTTCGTCGCGGCGGCCAAGCGGCGGGTGTTCGGCACGGTCGGCATCGACATGATCGCCGGCCCGTCGGAGGTGCTGATCGTCGCCGACGAGAACAACGATCCCGCCTGGATCGCCGCCGACCTGCTGGCCCAGGCCGAGCACGACCCGGCGGCCCAGTCGATCCTGATCACCACCTCGGCCGATCTCGCCGATCGGGTCGCCGCGGCGGTCGAGGCGCAGATCGCCGACCTCGGCCGGGCGGCGACGGCACGGGCGAGCTGGACCGACTACGGCGCGATCATCCTGGTCGGGAGCCTCGACGAAGCGGTGCCGCTCGCCGACGCGATCGCCGCGGAGCATCTCGAAGTGGCGCTCGACGATCCCGAGCCGTTCGCCGCGAAGGTCCGCAACGCCGGGGCGATCTTCCTCGGCCACCACACCCCGGAGGCGATCGGCGACTACGTCGGCGGCTCCAACCACGTTCTGCCGACCGCCCGATCGGCGCGCTTCTCGTCGGGCCTGTCGGTACTAGACTTCGTCAAGCGGACTTCGCTGCTGAAGCTCGATCCGGCCGGTCTGGCGGCGCTCGGTCCGGCGGCGATGCGGCTCGCCGACGCCGAGGGGCTCGACGCGCACCGCCGGTCGATCTCGATCCGGACCGACCGGTGATGGCGACGGGCGAACCGGATGCGGCGACGGAGGCCGGCACGGCGCCGCACGGCGACTGCGGCGGCCGCTGCGATCGTCTGGTCGCGGTGACGCTCGACGAGACGTCGATCGGCCGGGCCGGCGCCGACGTCGAACACGAGCGGGCGACCGCGATCTGGGATCTGGTCGAGGACAACCGCTTCGTCCCCTGCGGGCGCGGCGACGGGCCGTTCCGGTTGAAACTGTCGATGGTCGAGAACCGGCTGGTCTTCGACGTGACGACCGAAGACGGGCAGACGGTCTGCGTCCACGTCCTGTCGATGTCGCCGTTCAAGCGCATCGTGAAGGACTACTTCTTCGTCTGCGACAGTTACTTCGCGGCGATCCGCACGGCCTCGGCGGCGAAGATCGAAGCGATCGACATGGGTCGGCGGGGGCTCCACGACGACGGCGCGCGGGTGCTGATGGGGCGGCTGGCCGGCAAGATCGCGATCGATTTCGACACCGCCCGACGGTTGTTCACCCTCGTCTGCGCCCTGCGCTGGAAGGGGTGAGCGCGATGAGCGGAGCCCGGCCGACTGCGGTGTTGTTCGTGTGCGGGCTGAACGCGGTCCGCTCGCCGATGGCCGAAGCGATCGCCCGTCGGCTCTACGGCCGCACCGTCTGGTTCCAGTCGGCCGGGGTTCGGTCCGGTGAACTCGACCCGTTCTCGGTCAAGGTGATGGAGGAGGTGGGGCTCGACATCTCCAAGCACCGGCCGCACACCATCGAGGATCTCGAGGACGACAACTTCGATCTCGTCGTCACCCTGGCGCCGGAGGCCCACCACAAGGCGCTGGAGATGACCCGGACGATGGCGATGGACGTCGAATACTGGCCGACGCCGGATCCGCAGCTCGCCACCGGGTCGCGCGAGCAGATCCTCGACGCCTACCGGCAGGTCCGCGACGGGCTCGAATGGCGGATCAAGAAGCGGCTCGACGAGACCCTCGGCTCAGCCGGCGGCGGGTAGGGCGAGCTCGACCAGCGGGGTCTCCGCGTCGGCGAAGCTCACCGCGGTGCGGGCGTTCGCGAACCGGCCGAGCAGATCGACGAGATCGGCGACCGCCGCGTCGAGATCGCCCTCGCCCTGCGACTGGATGGTGACGATCGCCGCCTTCGTCTCCGGCAGCACCAGCGAGCGGGCGTCCTGACGCCAGTTCCAGCGGCGGCACAGCACCTTCTCGTCGTCGGCATAGACCACTTCGCCGGGTTTCGGCGGATCTTCGACCGGCCCGTCGCCGGTCTCGCCGCCGCTCATGTCGACGAAGCGGTCGTCGTCGCGGGCGAACCGGAAGGCGACGTCGCCGGTCACCCGATCGAGATCGTCGGCACCGATCGGCATCACATGGGCGAGCGAGACCGCGTTGTAGGCGTCGACGAAGCCGTTGATGGCGACCAGATCGCGGTCGGCGAGGATGTTCTTGACCAACCGCTCGACCGAACAGCGGTAGCGGGTCGACTTGATGCCGAACAGCTTGTAGGCGCGCCGCCAGACCAGGATGCCCGGCAGATCGGCGAGTTCGTGGCCGCCCCAGCGCGCGCGGATCGCCGCCTGACGGGCGCGGATCTCGGCGTCGAGGCCGATCGGGCGTTCGGCCGGAATCGTCAGACGATCGGCGACGACCGCGGCGACGCGGAAATCGGGGAAGGTCGGGGCGATGTCGCGGATGTCGAGTTTCATGGAGCCTCTCCGAGCCACGGCCGGGCGACCGCCGTGCGAGAGAGACCAGACCATGACGCGCCGTCGCGATCCAGCCGGATCGTCGCGGGACGGCTCTGCAGGTACACAGGCGGGGCGGTGGGTTATTCGGCGGCGGTCCGTTCGGCGCGGGCGCCGTGACCCGACCACTCGGCGAGGCGCCGGCGGGCGTCGTCCTGGGTGATGCCGCGGAAGGTGGCGATCGCCTTGTTGCGCGAGCGGCCGTCGAGCCGGTGCAGCCAGGGACCGGTCGACATCAGTTCGCCGACGGTCTCCGACGACAGACCGAGCGCCTTGGCGACGACGACGAAGGGTTCGGTGTCGAGCGACACCATCACGTGCTTCATCGTGTCGAGCGGCAGGCCGGCGACGGCGCCGAGGATGTGGACGATCTCGGGGAACCGCTCGGTCTCGGCGAGCTTGCGGACGAAGGCGTCGAGGTGGTGCTTGACCTCGCCGAGCCGGTTCAGGACGCTCGAGGCGCCGTTGAAGTCGTAGGGGTCGAGCCAGCCGTCCTCGGTCGCCCGGATCGACGGCGCCACCGCGGTGACCCGTCCGAGGTCGGTCTTCTGGCTCTCGCGGCGGGCGAGTTCGGCGCGGGCCTCTTCCCAGCCCTGTTCGACGAGGACGCGGACCACCAGATCGGGCAGATCGTCGCGACGGATCAGCCGGCAGGCGACGATCTGGTCGGACCCGGCCTGCAGAGACAGGCGCGAGAAGCTCTTGTCGGAGAGGCGGGCGCCGCCGTTGCCGGCGACGATCCGGCGCACCGAATCGTCGCCGCGCAGGACGAGGATGTCGGTCACCCGGATCGACAGCTCGCGCCGTTCGGCGATCACCTCCATGTGAGCGTGACCGCGGGCCCGGGCGACTTCGATCAGATCGTCTTCGGTGAGGGCGGGGGAGTTCTCGAGCACCGGCCGGGCGACCTCGACGTCGTCGCGGGCGAGGATCAGCAGGATGTCGTGCGGCGGTTCGGCGGCGGTCGACAGGCGGTCGGAGAGGAACAGCCGGGTGTCGACGCTCGCCGAAGGGGTGATCGCCACCAGGATCCGATCGAAGGAGGCGCGGTCGTCGTCCGAACAATCGTCGGCGGCGCGAGACCAAAGAAGGGCGATCGATCGGGTCAGACGCTCACAGAGCTCGGCGTCGAGACCACGTGGGCTCTCGATCCGCTCGACGACACGAACGAGGTCTTCCGAAATCGATGATGCGTCGTTCTGATGCATGGGACCGGATCGCAGTTCTCGCGCTCGTGCTCATCCATCCGCCGTTCCTGCGATCACGGCAAGTCGAACCCGTGAGCACGGTTGGCGAGGACTTAATCGTCGGACGAAAATCGAGGAGAAGTGTCCGCCTCCCGATCCTCGCGGCGGCGGCGGTGCGGCGGCTCCGCCCTCTGGTCGCCGCATTCCGGCGGTTGATGGGGCGCGACGCCGGGGAGCCGGCGGTGCCCCAGGGAACCGCCGAATTCCGGGTCCGCGGCGACACGGGTCGTCGTTCACGTCCCTTCCCGAGAGATCCGTCCGCGCGATGTCGCCCTTCTCCGTCGTCCGCCTCTCGATCGCCACCATCGCACTCCTGGCGAGCCTCGCCGGGTGTGCCTCGATCGACAACGCGCCGATCAACCGCCCGTCCGCCCTGCCGCGGCTGACCCAGGTCAACACGGTGGCGGGCGACGACACGCTGCGGACGACGATCATCGGTCTCGCCTTCTCCGGCGGCGGCACCCGCGCCGCCGCCTTCTCGTTCGGCGTGCTGCAGGGGCTCGACGACGTCGAGATGACCGGTGGCGGACGGTTGCTCGATCAGGTCCGGCTGGTCTCCGGCGTCTCCGGCGGATCGGTGACGGCGGCCTATTTCGGCCTGCGCGGGCGCGAGGCGCTCTCCGACTTCGAGGCCCGCTTCCTCTACCGGGACGCCGAAGAGGCACTCCGGACCGAGGTCTATTCGGTCGGCAACGTGATGCGGGCGCTCGACGGCGGCGTCAACGACCGCTCCGGACTGCCGACCTGGCTGCAGCAGAACCTGTTCGGCAACGCCACCCTGAAGGACCTGTCGCGGCCGGGCCGGCCGGTGGTGTGGATCAACGCCTCGGACATCTACGCCAAGGTGCCGTTCGTCTTCGAGCCGACCACCTTCGCGGCGATCTGCTCGGACTGGGAGACCTATCCGCTCTCGGAAGCGGTGGCCGCATCGGCGGCGGTGCCGATCGTGTTCGCGCCGGTGGTGATCCGCAACTACGCCGACAAGTGCGGCTTCAAACTGCCGGACTATCTCGCCCACCAGGGACAGTCGCGCGACTCCTCGCCGATCGTGCGCTCCTACATCAACACCCTGCAGAGCTACCGCGACGCCGAGAAGATCAAGTTCATCAAGCTGCTCGACGGCGGCCTGACCGACAACTGGGGGCTCGCCGGGCTCAACGCGCAGCTCGCCTCGGCGCCCGAGCCCTACCGGCCGCTGACCCGCACCGACGCGATCACGGTGGAGAACTTCCTGTTCGTGGTGGTCGACGCCGGGCGCAACGCCGCCGGCGACTGGGTGAAGACTCTGGAGGGGCCGAACGCCAAGGAACTGGTCGATGCGGTCGCCGACACCGCGGTCGACAGCGCGGTGAAGAGCTCGTTCGAGGTGCTCCGGCTGCAGATGCGGCTGTGGGAGCAGAAGCTCCGGACGTGGCGCTGTTCGCTCGACCCGTCCGACGTCGCCCAAGTGCGCGGGTCGACCGACGGCTGGGACTGCAACAAGGTGTCGATCCGGGTCGAGCGGGTCGCCTTCGAGGATCTCGACGCCGGGCTCGCCGCTCAGCTCGGGCGGGTGCCGACCCGCTTCAAACTCGATCCGGCTCAGGTCAAGATGACGGTCGACGCGGGACGCAGCGTCGTGCGCAAGGTGATCGCGCCGACCTTCCGCCCGTGAGGCGACGAGACCGGAGACG
>CALFRR010000271.1 GCA_937919435.1 uncultured Alphaproteobacteria bacterium
CTGGCGCTGATCGCCGGCTCGACCCAGCTCTCCGAGATCGCCCGCTTCATGGTCGATCACGCCACCCTCAGGGTCTCGCTGGGCATGGCGCTGATCGCCATCGTCGTCGTCGCGCTGGCCGAGAACGCCCGCGTGCCCGTCGACAATCCGGCCACCCACCTCGAACTGACCATGGTCCACGAGGCGATGATCCTCGAATACTCCGGCCGACACCTCGCGGTGATCGAACTCGCCGCGGCGCTGAAGCTGCTGCTCTGGATCTCGCTGGTCGCCTGCGTCTTCTTCCCCTGGGGGATGGCGCGACCCTCGACCGGCGGGCTGGCGATCCTCGTCGGCGGCGTCAGCTATGTCGGCAAGCTCGCCGTCGGCGGGTTCCTGATGGTGCTGTTCGAGACCTCGATCGCCAA
Source organism: uncultured Alphaproteobacteria bacterium (assembly GCA_937919435.1). Lineage (GTDB taxonomy): Bacteria > Pseudomonadota > Alphaproteobacteria > Rhizobiales > Ancalomicrobiaceae > Siculibacillus. The sequence goes on from CALFRR010000271.1 coordinate 408, forward strand.
GATGCGGGTCTTCCGGGTGCCCGAGTTCCTCGGCTCGGCCCTGATGCTCGGGCTGCTCGGCACGCTCCTCCTGTTCGTCTCGAGGAGCTTCTGATGCAGAGTTTCGCCCTCGACGCCGCCCACATGCTCGCCGGCGGGATGGTGCTGGTGAGCTTCATGCTGCTCTACCAGACCCGGATGTCGGCGCTGCTCGACGTCTTCGCGCTGCACGCCGTGGTGCTGTCGCTGTCCGTCGCCTGGCAGGCGGTGGTCCAGGACGCCCCCCATCTCTGGGTCACCGCGCTGATCGCGCTGATCCTCAAGGCGATCGTCATTCCGGTGGCGCTGCGCCGGATGGTGGTGCGCCTCGGCGTCCATAAGGAGATCGAGACGGTGGTCGGCATCGGCCCGACCATGCTGCTCGGCATGGGTCTGGTCGCGCTGTCGCTGGTGGTGATGCTGCACGCCGCCGCGGAAGCCGATCCGATCGCCCGCGAGGATCTGGCGCTGGCCCTGTCGGTGGTGCTGCTCGGCATGCTGATGATGGTCTCCCGCCACAACGCGGTCTCCCAGATCGTCGGCTTCATGAGCCTGGAGAACGGCCTGATCCTGGCGGCGACCGGGGCCCGCGGCATGCCGCTGGTGGTCGAGATCTCCGTCGCCTTCTCGGTGCTGATCGCCTTCATCGTGATCGGCGTCTTCCTGTTCCGCATCCGTGAACGGTTCGATTCGGTCGACACCCAGGCGATCGACGACTATCGGGGCAACCGCGAATGAACGAACTCGCCGCCCTCCTGCCGTTCGAACCGACCCATGCGCTGCTCGCGATCCCCGCGATCGCCGCGGCGATCCTGGTCGCCGTGCCGGGCTATCGGCTCGGCGCCGCGATCAACATGTTCGCCTCGCTCCTGTCGTTCCTCGCCGCGCTGCTCCTGTTCGTCCGCCGACCCGAGGCGGCGGCCGACGGCTATCTGTTCGTCGACGACCTCAACATCGTCTTCGTCGTGCTCGGCACCTTCGTCGGCTTCACCACCTCGGTGTTCTCCTCCGACTACATCGGCCACGAGATCGAGGTCGGCCGGCTGACCCCGCTGCACCTGCGCTTCTACCACGGCATGTATCAGGCCCTGAGCTTCGCCATGAACCTCGGCCTGCTCGCCGACAACATCGGCCTGATGTGGGTGGCGGTCGAACTCGCCACGCTGACCACCGTGCTGATGGTCGGCATCTACCGCACCCACGACGCACTCGAGGCCGCCTGGAAGTACTTCATCCTCGGCTCGGTCGGCATCGCGCTGGCGCTGTTCGGCACCATCCTCGTCTACATGGCGGCCAAACCGGTGGTCGGCGAAGGCCACGACGCGATGGTCTGGACGCTGCTCGTCCAGCGCGCCCACGAGTTCAACCCGCGTCTGCTCGACGTCGCCTTCGTCTTCCTGATGCTCGGCTACGGCACCAAGGTCGGTCTCGCGCCGCTCCACGCCTGGCTGCCCGACGCCCATGCCGAAGGCCCGACCCCGATCTCGGCGGTGCTCTCCGGCCTGCTGCTGAACGTCGCCCTCTACGCCCTGCTGCGCTTCAAGATGCTGATGGCGGCCAATCCCGCCGCGGTGGCGCCGGGGCCGCTGATGGTCGCCCTCGGCCTCCTGTCGCTGATCTTCGCGGCGCTGATGCTGTGGCCACGGCGCGACATCAAACGGCTGTTCGCCTATTCCTCGATCGAGCACATGGGGATCATCGCCTTCGCCTTCGGCATGGGCGGGCCGATCGCCAACTTCGCCGGCCTCCTGCACATGACCATGCATTCGCTGACCAAGTCGGCGATCTTCTTCGCGGTCGGCCGGGTCGCCCAGGTCGCCGGCACCCAGAGGCTCGCCGACCTGAAGGGGCTGACCGAGAGCCATCCGGCGCTCGGCTGGGCGCTGCTCGCCGGGGTCGCCGCAATCGCCGGCCTGCCGCCGTTCGGCATCTTCACTTCCGAGTTCCTGCTGGTCACCTCGACCTTCGCCCGCCAGCCGCTGCTCGCCATTCCCTTCGTGCTCGGCCTGCTGCTCGCCTTCGGCGCGCTGCTCGCCAAACTGTCGGCGGTCGCCTTCGGCAAGCCGGTGCGCCGCTACCCGAAGCATCCGGTGTCGCTGGTGCCGTTGTGGCTGCACCTCGCGCTGGTGCTCGCCGCCGGTCTGTGGCTGCCGGATCCGCTGGTCGCCTGGTTCAGAAACGTCGCCCGGATGCTCGGATGAGACGGAGGCCCGCATGACCCTGCGTTCCGACCTGATCGCCGAGGCGGTGACGATCGAGCCGCAACACCCCTGGCCGCGGATCGACGTCGACGTCGAGACCTGGGACCGGGCAATGCTCGGTATCGCCTCCGGCCAGGCCGACCTCGCCGGCCTGTGGAGCGACGGCACCGACGTCCACATGGCGTTGTCCGAGCACGGCACCGGCGCCCTGCTGGTGCTGTCGCTGCCGGTCCGCGACGGACGCTTCCCGTCGGTCGGCCTCACCCATCCGCCGGCGCTGCGGCCGGAACGGGCGATCCGCGACCTCTGGGGGATCGAGCCCGAAGGCGCCCCCGATGGCCGGCGTTGGCTCGACCACGGCCGCTGGGGCCTGCGGGCGCCGCTCGGCGCCGCCACGCCCCACGACGACGGCCCCGACGCCTATCGGTTCCTGCCGTCGGAAGGACGGCCGCTGCACCAGATCGCTGTCGGCCCGGTCCATGCCGGGATCATCGAGCCCGGACACTTCCGCTTCACCGCCAACGGCGAGATCGTCGTGCGGTTGGAAGAGCGGCTCGGCTACGTCCACAAGGGGCTCGACCGGCTGATGATCGGCGCCTCGCTGGAACGGGCGACGAAGCTCGCCGCCCGCGTCTCCGGCGATTCCACCGTCGCCTGGAGCTTCGCCTTCGCCCGTGCGGTCGAGGCCGCTCTCGGTGTGGCGGTACCGCGCCGGGCGGTGATCCTGCGCGCCGTGATGGCCGAGCTCGAACGGCTCGCCAACCACCTCGGCGACTTCGGCGCGATCTGCAACGACGCCGCCTTCGCGATCATGCTCGCCCATTGCGGCGTGCTGCGCGAGAAGGTGCTGCGCGCCTCGAAGGTCGCCTTCGGTCACCGCCTGATGATGGACCGGATCGTGCCCGGCGGCGTCGCCGTCGATCTGCACGATTCCCGTCCGTTGCTCGCCCTGCTCGCCGAGATCCGCGCGGTCTTCCCGCGACTGGTGACGCTCTACGACGAGGCCGCCTCGCTGCAGAACCGGACCGTCTCGACCGGCATCCTGAAACCCGACCTCGCCCGCCGCTGGGCGCCGGGCGGACCGATCGGCCGCGCCTCCGGCCGCACCTTCGACTGCCGGAAGGTGCCCGCCTATCCGCCCTACGACGACGTCGCCTTCGAGGTGCCGAGCCTCGCGGAGGGCGACGTCGACGCCCGCGTCCGCATCCGCATCGCCGAGATCGAGACCTCGATGCATCTGATCGAGACCTTCCTCGGCCGTCTCGAGCCGGGGCCGGTGCTCAACGATTTCGACGCGAACCGCGACCACGCTCCGCTCGCCCTCTCGGAATCGGAGAGCCCGCCGTCGGCGCGCGAGGGTGTGGCCCGCACCGAGAGCTTCCGCGGCGACGTGCTGGTCTGGGTCCGGATCGACGACGCCGGCCGGATCGCCGCGGTCTACCTGCGCGACCCTTCGGTGTTCCAGTGGCCGCTGCTCGAGGCGGTGATCGACGGCAACATCGTCGCCGATTTCCCGCTCTGCAACAAGTCGTTCAACTGCTCCTACTCCGGCCACGACCTCTGAGGGACGATCGATGCGCAGACTGCTCGCCGAAGGTCTCTTCCGTCGCCCGCTGACCGAGCCGGCCCCGTCGGCCGACGACGCCGGCCTCGCCGACCTCGTCGCCCGGGTCGATGCCGCCGCCCGCGTCCGGCTCGGCCGCAGCCTGTCGATCCGCGAGGTCGACGCCGGCTCCTGCAACGGCTGCGAGCTGGAGATCCACGCCCTCGGCAACGCCTATTACGATCTCGAGCGTTTCGGATTCCGTTTCGTCGCCTCTCCGCGCCATGCCGACGTCCTGATGGTCACCGGGCCGGTGACGAAGAACATGAAGGAGGCGCTGGAGCGGACCTGGAACGCCACCCCGGAACCGAAATGGGTGGTCGCGGTCGGCGACTGCGCCTTCGACGGCGGTTGCTTCGCCGGCTCCTATGCGATCGCCGGCGGCGTCTCCGCGGTGATCCCGGTCGACCTCCACGTCCGCGGCTGTCCGCCCGACCCGAAGGCCCTGCTCTCCGGCCTGCTCACCCTGATCGAGGCCGAAGACGAACTGGCCAAGGGCTGAGCGCATCGCTCGCTCGACCCGGATGCGATCGGACCGCTCGAAGACCCGCCCCGATCACCAGTAGCAGCCGTCTTCGACCAGATGGCGCGACGTGGGGGCCTCGTCTCCGGACGGTCTCACCCATGCCTCGTTGGCGTAACGCTCGACGAGTTCGTTTCCGTTCCATCGCCCCCCGAGGATCCCGAACAGGATCTGGGTCGTCCCGCCGAGATGAACACCGATCCGGCCCAGGCGCTTCGCCTCGGCGCAGAGCGGAAGGGAATAGGCGCCGGCTCCGACCAACATGACGTCGAAGTCGATCGCCGCCACGGCCTCGGCGAGGCGATCGAGAGTGGCGAACCAGGTTCGATCCACGGGCGGGACCAACGCCGGGGACAGAGGACATCGCAGCGTCTTCAGCTCGAAATCGGGCAGAATCGAAGGCTTGGCGCGCCAGACGTCCCGACGCCGAGCATATTGCCGCTCCACCGAAGCCGCGAACGGCGAGACCACCAGGACCTTCTTGCCGCGAAGCTCTTCCGTCCAGGGTCGATCGAGCGATATCGGATCGAGAAGTGCGACGGAGACGGGCTCCACATCGGAGCGGCAATTTCGCCGAACGACGACATCCTCGTCCTGTTGATACCAGATCCCGATCATGTCGACCTGAGCAAGAGCCGTGAGGTAGGTCGCATGAAAGGCATCCAACGCCTTCGGATCGGTGGGAAAAACCCCGGGACCCAACAACAGCTCGTCTCTCACCCAGGTGGGATACTTCGGAAAACTGACCACCAAACGGAGAAAATGCCGCAACCCGCGCAACTCGGAGGCACCGATCTTCCCGACGCTCGACGGGACGCCGCGATGGATGCGATCGGCCAACCGGGCACCGGCATCGTCTTTGCCGGCCACCGGGATGTCCCGGTACCGAAATGCCTGCAGCTGTTTCCTTGCGGACATACGCGCTTCGCGCGTGAACGAGTAACGGTTGCGCAGTTCGAGCGCGATGCGGCGGCCGATCTCTCTCATGGGAAGAGGGCCTCCTCACGGGACAGGAAGTGGAGTCGCGCGGGGGATCGGCCGCAGGTCCAGTCGGAGAGCACGGAATCAATGCTCCTCGATCAGCTTGCAGTGGATGGCGATCGGCTGCGCCACGGCGAGCGCCATGTCGTCGTCGAACAGATCGCAGGACAACAGGTTGTCCGGGTGCTTCTTGCGGGCGGTGTAGACGTTGAGGTTCATCATCGCCTTGCCGCCGACCACCCAGGGCAGCTTCTTGGCATCGAACGATGCACCGTCGAAGACGACGGTGCCGCCCGAGCCCGGCAGCAGGCGCTTCTCCTGGCCGAAATAGATCTGTCCCATTTCGTCGGCCCGCTTCTTCGCCGCCTTGGTCGCCTCGCCGTACCAGTAGGCGGAGAGTTCGATCGATTCGCCGAGCCGGGCGAGCCGATCCGCGGCCCGCGGCGACAGCGTCACGTTCACGGTGAACCCGGCACCGCCGGCTCCCGCCGCCGATGCCGGCCCGCCGATCGCGAGCGCCACGAGGATTCCGAAGACGACGCTGGAAGCACGCATGGTCCACCCCCTCGATCGCAGGGCCGCCGCCGCGGCCGCCGATCACCGATAGCACGGATCGCGTCCCGGTGCCGCCGCCGACGCGGACCGGATCTTCGCCGACGGGGGTTGATCGGTGCCGCCCCGGAGCCGACTGTGCCCTTCTGCCTTCCCACGCACGGAGACGCCCCGTGGCCGATGAAGCCCTCCCCCGCCTGCGCCCGGTCCGCCCCGACGACGCCGAAGCGATCGCCGCGATCTACGCCCACGCCGTGCTGACCGGCTGCGCCTCCTTCGAGATCGACCCGCCCGACACCGCCGAGATGGCCGCCCGCATCGCCAAGGTGACCGGTGCCGGCCATCCCTGGCTGGTCGCCGAGATCGACGGAAAGGTCGTCGGCTATGCCTATGCGGGCTCCTATCGGCCGCGCCCGGCCTACCGCAACACGGTCGAGGACTCGATCTACGTCGCCGAGGAGGCGCAGGGTCGCGGGCTCGGCCGCTGGCTGCTCGCCGCGCTGATCTCGGAGGCGACCAGGCTCGGCTTCCGCCAGATGATCGCGGTGATCGGCGACAGCGCCAACACCGCCTCGATCGGCCTCCACACCGCCCTCGGCTTCCGCTCCGCCGGCCTCTTCGCCTCGGTCGGCCACAAGCACGGCCGCTGGCTCGACAGCGTGCTGATGCAGTTGCCGCTCGGCGACGGCGACGAGACCCCGCCCGGCCCCTTCGCTCCGCGCCCGTGAGACGGGCCTCGGCCGGCGTCGTCCCGGCGGGTGCCGCCCTGCCGAAATTGCCCCCTGCGAAGGTCTGATCCGTGGAACCCCCGGTGCCTGCTCGACAAGCGGGCGCGGCGGCGTGCACAGTCCGACCGCCGGCGATGCCGTCGCATCGCGGGAGCCACCGTTCGGTTCCGCGGGAGAAATCGATGAAACTCGTGATCGCCATCATCAAGCCGTTCAAGCTCGACGAGGTCCGCGATGCGCTGACCCGTCTCGAGATCCACGGCATGACCATCACCGAGGTGAAGGGCTACGGCCGCCAGAAGGGACATTCGGAGATCTACCGCGGCGCCGAATACGTCGTCAGCTTCATCCCGAAGGTCCGCCTGGAGATCGCCGTTCCCGACTCGCTGGTCGACGAGACCGTCGCCGCGATCCGCGGTGCCGCCTATTCCGGCCAGATCGGCGACGGCAAGATCTTCGTCACGCCGATCGAACAGGCCCTCCGGATCCGCACCGGCGAGGACGGCGAAGCCGCCCTCTGAACCCACGCTTCGCGCCCGGCCGACGCCGCCGCCCCCCGGGGAGCGCCGTCGGCCGTCGTGTCTCGGCCCCTCGTCAACCCGATCTTCAACCCGCCGGAGCGAGGATGGATCGACGCCGCCGGCGTCGGACCGGGGTGAGGGGCGCGCGGGGCATGTTCGTCTTCTTCCATCAGAACGAGGTCGACGGCCTCCAGGGCGGGATCGAACGCTATCTCGCGACCCTGATGGCCGCCGCCGGCCCCGACGGCCTGCTCGTCACCGAGGCGACCGATCGCCCGGAGGACCGCACCCGCCTCTCCCTCCGCCTGCCCTTCGCGAAGGGGCCGAAGTGGATCCCCTTCGCCCTCGCGGTTCTCGCGAAACTCGGCACGATCCGCCGCCGCCTGAAGGCCGCCGATCGTCCGGTCCTCGAATTCAGCCGGCCGGAATACGCCGTCTTCGCCTGGGCACTGCCCGGCCGCAGGGTCTTCACCATCCACGGCACCGGTCCCGGCGCGAGCGAGCCGGCGAAGCGGATCGTCCACGATCTCGCCTGTTTCTTCCTGCCCTTCGTCGCCGATCGGGTGCAGGTCGTCGGCCGCGACGATTCCGGCCTGTCGGCGCGCGTCCGCCATCGGCTCGGAACCCGGCTCGCCCATGTCGACGCCTGGTACGACGATCGCTTCCGCCCAACGCCGCTGCCGAAGGCGGGCCCGACGATCGTCTTCTATGCCGGCCGCATCGTCGAACAGAAGAACCCGAAACTGCTCTTCGAAATCTTCCGGCGCGGCAGGGCACGATTCGGTGCGGAAATCGAATTCCGCTACTTCGGCGCCGACGTCGCTGCATTGCGGGAGGCCGGCGTCGCCGATCTCGTCGAGACCACCGGCATGCTCGGCCCCGACCGCCTCGCCGCGGCGATCGCCGAATGCCACATGGGTCTGATGTGCTCGCACTTCGGCGAGGGCTCGCCGTTCATCGTGGTCGAGACGCTCGCCTGCGGTCGCGGCTACGTGCTGTCGAGCCTGCCGACCCTGACCGGCGCCTATGCCGGCAATCCCGGCGTCCGTTTCGCCGAGGACTTCGCCGCGGACACCTTCCTCGACCGGATCGCCGAGCTGCGCAGCGCGCTCGACGAGAACCTCGACGCCGCGACGATCGCCGCCGCGGTCGCCGACCGATCGAAGCCGGTCGCCACCGCGGCGCTGCTCGACGAGTATCGCGCCCTAGCCTGACCCCGACCGCTCCTACCGGGTTCACGGCGTTCGGACTCGTCCGAAACTCGGGAGCGCCAAGGCCCGACCGGCCGACGCCCGTTCGGGCCTGCCTTCGTTCGCGACGTTTCGAAAGGATCGAAACGGCGCGAACTCTCCATCAGTCCTGCGGACCGCGGTCGCGCCGCCGCTTCGGCCGGCGCGGCCCGTCGCCGTCGGTCTCGCCGTGGCGCGGACGTGCGGCCCGCGGCGGACGATCGCCGGACGGACGCGGCCCGCGCGGTCCCCGCCGTTCTTCCCGCGGTCCGCGACGCTCCGGCGGCGGAGCGCCGTCGGCCGGAACGATCAGGATCGCCTCGTCGTCGGGACGGCGGGCGTTCGTCCAGAACAGTTCGGCGACCCGCGGCGCCACTTCGAACTGGGTCTCCTGGTCGTAGATGCGGATCCGACCGATCTCGCCGCGCTCGATTCCGCCGCGCCGGCACAGCATCGGCAGCACCCATTTCGGGTCGGCGTTCTGACGCCGGCCGATGTTGGCGCGGAACCAGACGCCGGCGGCGCCGTCCTGCGGGGTCTCTTCGAAGGCCCGGCGGCGTGCCGCCCGCGCTTCCGGCGAGCCAGGATCGATCACTTCCTCGACCGCCGGCCGCGCCCGCCGCCACAGCCGGGCGAGCGCCGCGGCCACCGCCTGCGGATCGCGATCGGCGAGCACCAGACGGGCGAGCTCCAGATCCTCGTCCTCCGCCGCCTCGGTCAGCATCGGATCGGCGAGGAACCGGTCGCGCTCCAGCGTGCGGATCTCGTCGGCGCTCGGCGGCCCCGACCATTCCGGATGGATCCCCGCCTCGTCGAGCAGGCGCTCGGCCCGCCGCCGCCGGTGGCTCTCCACCAGGAGACAGCTCACTCCCTTGCGGCCGGCCCGGCCGGTGCGGCCCGACCGGTGCTGGAACACCTCTCGGTCGTGCGGCAGTTCGGCATGGATCACCAGATCGAGATTCGGCAGATCGATGCCGCGCGCCGCCACGTCGGTCGCCACGCAGACCCGGGCGCGACCGTCGCGCAGCGCCTGCAGCGCCTGATTGCGCTCGTGCTGGCCGAGTTCGCCCGACAGCGCCACCACCGCGAAACCGCGTTCCTGCAGGTTGGCCTGGAGATGGCGGACCGCCTCGCGGGTGTTGGCGAACACCAGTGCCGCCGGCGCCTCGTGGAAGCGCAGCAGATTGACGGTCGCCGCGAGGACGTCCTTCGGCCCGACCCGGATCGCCCGGTGTTCGATGTCGGCATGGGCCCGGTTGGCGCCGCTGACCGCGATCCGCAACGCGCCGCGCTGCCAGCGTTCGGCCAGATTGACGATCGGCCGGGGCAACGTGGCCGAGAACAGCAGGGTCCGCCGCTCCGCCGGGGTCGCCCCGACGATCGCCTCGAGATCCTCGCGGAAGCCGAGATCGAGCATCTCGTCGGCTTCGTCGAGCACCACCGCCCGGATCTCCGAGACGTCGAGGCCGCCGCGTTCGAGGTGGTCCCTGAGCCGCCCCGGGGTGCCGACGACGATGTGCGCACCCTGATCGAGGCGCCGACGCTCGGCCCGCGGATCCATGCCGCCGACGCAGGGCACGATCCGTGCCCCGGTCTCCGCCCACAGCCAGGTCAGCTCCCGCTCGACCTGGAGCGCGAGTTCGCGGGTCGGTGCCAGCACCAGCGCGAGCGGCGCACCGGCCGGCGGCAGGGTCTCGGCGGTGCCGAGCAGGGTCGGGGCGAGAGCCAAACCATAGGCGACGGTCTTGCCCGACCCGGTCTGGGCGGACACCAACAGGTCGCGATCCGCCGGTGCGGCGAGCACCGCCGTCTGCACCGGAGTGGGTTCTTCGTAGTGACGCGCGACGAGCGCGCGATCGAGCGCCGGGCTCGCGGAAGGAAAGGCCAAGGTCGGGTGTTCCTTTGGGTTCCGGCGGCGGCTCGGCGTCGGAACGTCCGACGGCGCTCTTGTCCGGAAGGAGCTTCGCCATACCCCGTCCGGCGCCCGGAGTCGAGAGGCGGCCGCCCGGGCCGCGCCGCGCGCGACGGCGCCATGCGGCACTGCGATCGGCGGGATGCGGCCTCCGCACGAGAAGTTCGCCCCGCTCTGCCCCGATTCCGGGAGGAGTGGGCACCCGCCGCGGCGGCGGCCGGGCGATCTTCCGGTGCGGAATGCAATGTATGTCAAGAATAGACGATTATTGCGCAGTGCGAGATGCTGAACGGTGGACAGCAGCTACGATTCGACCTCTGTCGTAGACGGAACCCCATGGTCGATCGGACGGTTTCCGTGTTAGGCAGAGAACCTGCAGCACGGGACGTTTGCGGTTCCCGACCTTTCGCAGGAGAGGCGTTTCCATGTCGATCACGAAGGTACTCGTCGCCCAGGGCGGCGGCCCCACCGCCGTCATCAACCAGTCGATCGTCGGCGCGGTGCTCGAGGCCCGCAAGTTCCGCAACGTCGATCTGGTCTACGGCGCCTATCACGGCGTGCGCGGCATCGTCGACGAGGACTTCCTGGATCTGACCCAGGAGACCAGCCACAACCTCGAGATGGTCGGCAACACCCCCTCCTCCGGCCTCGGTTCGACCCGCGACAAGCCCGATCTGAAGTATTGCCAGGAAATCTTCAAGGTCCTCAAGGCCCACGAGATCGGCCACTTCTACTACGTCGGCGGCAACGACTCCTCGGACACCGTCCGGATCGTCTCGGAAGAGGCGAAGAAGGCGAACTACGACCTGCGCTGCATCCACATCCCGAAGACCATCGACAACGATCTGATGGTCAACGACCACACCCCCGGCTTTCCCTCGGCGGCCCGCTTCGTCGCCCAGGCGTTCATGGGCGTGAACCTCGACAACGCCGCGCTGCCGGGCGTCTACGTCGCGGTGGTGATGGGGCGTCACGCCGGCTTCCTGACCGCGGCTTCCGCCCTCGGCAAGAAGTTCCCCGACGACGGCCCGCATCTGATCTACATCCCCGAGCGCGTCTTCGTCATCGACAAGTTCCTCGCCGACGTGAAGGCCACCTACGAAAAGTACGGCCGCTGCGTGATCGCCGTCTCCGAAGGCATCCACGACGAGAAGGGCGTGCCGATCATCACCAAGCTCGCCTCCGAGATCGAGCGTGACGCGCACGGCAACATCCAGCTCTCCGGCACCGGGGCGCTCGCCGATCTGCTCTGCGAGGAGATCAAGAAGAAGCTGAAGATCAGCCGCGTCCGCGGCGACACCTTCGGCTATCTGCAGCGCTCGTTCATCGGCTGCGTCTCCGACGTCGACCAGCGCGAGGCCCGCGAAGTCGGCGAGAAGGCGGTGCAGTTCGCCATGTGGGAGAAACGCGACGGCTCGGTGACCATCCACCGCACCGGCTTCTATTCGGTCGACTATCAGCTGTCGCCGCTGCTCGACGTCGCCGGCAAGACCCGCACCATGCCCGACGAATTCGTCGCCCCTTCCGGCAACGACGTCACCGACGCCTTCCGTCTCTATCTCCGGCCGCTGCTCGGTTCGCGCATGCCCGACGCCTATCGGCTGCGCCTCAACCGGGTGCCGAAGATCCTCAGCCCCGACTGATCGTCGGCCTCGAGACCGATCGTCACGAAGACGCCGGCCGGGAGCCGTCCCGCGCCGGCGTCTTCGTCGTCGGACCTCGGTCAAGGGCCGGTGACCACCGGCCCGCCCTTCGCCGTCCAATCCAGGTAGCTGCCCGCATAGTCGATGACGTCGTCGCGGCCGGCCGCCGCCAGCGCCGCCACCGCCCGGGCCGAGCGATTGCCGGAGCGGCACATCACCACCACCCGCTCGGTCGCGGGCTTCGGCACGTCGCCGACCTTCAGCCGCGACAGCGGCAGGTTGATCGCCCCCGGCACGTGACCGGCGGCGAACTCGTCGGCCTCGCGCACGTCGACCAGCACCAGCTTCTGCGCCGCCAGCCCCTGCTTCAGGCTGGCGAAGTCGATCTTCTCGGCGGCCTGCGCCCAGGCGGTCGCGGCGAGCATCGCCACCGCCGCCGTCCAGGTCGCCATCGTCCGTCTCATCTTCGGCTCTCCTCGTTCGAATCCCGGCCCGATCATCGCCCGCGGCGACGAAGCCGTCGACCGGTCGCCCGCGATCGGATCGTCACGTTCCGGCGATTATTGCATCGCAACATTGACATTGCAGTGCAGCAAGCAGAGGATCGCCCGATCCTCGGTGCTCCGTCGCCGACGGCGAAAGGAGATCGAAGTGCTCGGACCAGCCGACCTCGAGGCCTGGTACGACGATCTCGGCGGCGATCTGGTCGCCGATCTCGTCGCCGCCGGTTGGCGGGAGGCCGCCCCACCGGCCGGACTCGGCCGACGCCGGCGCGACCTGTTCGACCGCTTCCGCCGCGGCGACGGCCTGAGCTTCGACGAACTCGCCGACCTCACCGACGCCCTCCGACGACAGTGACCCCGCCGACCTTCCGGACTCGGATCGCGCACACCAGTCGCCGCCGGCCATGCGCAGGCCGCGTATGCGACATTCGTATTAGGTTGTTGTGCGTAGGTATCAACACGAGGATGATCCGGATGTCGCTCGAAACGAGCCACCGACGTCCGGTCGGCGGCCGCAGAGGGCCGCATCCGAGGATCGAGAAAGATGAATCTGCGTTCCCGCGTCGTCGGTTTCCTGTCGACCTTCGCCACCCTCGTCGTTCTTTCCGTGGCCGGAACGAGCGCCGCCGTTCTGTTCAACCCCTGGGCCTTCGATGCGATCGTCAAGGCGGCGACCGCGTCCTCCACCACTGCCGGGACCATCGGCTCCACGGTGCACTGAGACCGATCGACGGCGCGCCGTGGCCGGCGCGCCGCAGAAGACGCCCCGGGGTCGACGTCGGCCGCCGCCTCAGGCGGCACGCACGGCTCTCAGGAACTCTTCGACTTCGCCACGCAGCCGGCCACCGTGGCCGACCAGCTCGCGCGCCGCCTCGAACACGTGATGTGCCGAGGTGCCGGTGCCGGCGGCGGTGTCGGAGACTCCGCCGATCTGATCGCCGACCGTCGCGGTGCCGCGCGCCGCGTCCTGGGCGTCGGCGGAGATCTGACGGGTGGTCGCCGACTGCTCGTCGACCGCGGTCAGGATCACGCCCGAGATCTCGTTGACCCGGCCGATCGCCCCGCCGAGGCCTTCCAGCGCCTCGATCGACTGTCGGGTGGCGATGCGGATCGCCTCGATCTTGGCGGTGATCTCCTCGGTCGCCCGGGCGGTCTGCCCGGCCAGCTGTTTGACCTCGGTGGCGACCACCGCGAAGCCCCGGCCCGCCTCGCCGGCCCGCGCCGCCTCGATCGTCGCGTTGAGCGCCAACAGGTTGGTCTGCCCGGCGATCTCCTTGATCAGATCGACGGCATGGCCGATCGACTGGGCTGTCTCGGCCAGCGACTGCACCTGTTCGTCGGTGACCTTGGTCTCGGCGACCGCCTCCTCGATCAACCGGGTCGATTCGCGCACGCTCGTGCTCACTCCGGTGATCGTCCGGGTCAGCGCCTCGGTGGCCGAGGACACCGCGTCGACGTTGCCGGAAGCCGCTCGCGCCGCTTCGGCGACCTCGGCGGAACGGCGGGTGGTCTCGTTCGACGACTGCGCCAGTCCCTCGGCCGTCCGCCGCAGGTCGGCGCTGGCGTTCTCGACCGCGTCGACCACCACGCCCACCCGGGCCTCGAAGTCGTGGACCAGCCGATCGAGGGCGTGGGCACGGCGGACCTTGGCGTCGCGCTCCTCCGCCTCGATCGCCGCGAGCCGATCGCCTTCGACCATGCTCGCCTTCAGCACCTCGAGCGACCGCGCCATAGCGCCGATCTCGTCGCTCGCCCCGGTGTGCGGGATCGGTTCCCCGTAGGCCTTGTGGACCAGCCGGCCCATCGCTTCGCCGAGCGACGACAGCGGCCGGATGATGCTGCGGCCGACCACCCAGACGAAGGCCATCGACAACAGCAACGACAGTCCGATCACGCCGACCACCAGACCGTCGGTGCGCCGTTTGGTGGCGTCGAGGGCGGCGCGTGCGGCGGTCATCTCCGCCTGGACGCGGTTCGACAGCTCGGTCACCGCCGGCCCCAGCCGGTCGATCGTCTCGTTGAGCCCGGCCGAGGCGGCGTCGAAGGCGACCGCGGTGTCCGCCCGGGCGCCGAACGCCTTGACGTAGCCGTCGACCAGTTCGGCGAGCTTCTTCTTCTGGCGCGGCGGCACGACCATCGTGCCGAGCTGAAAGCCGAAGTCGCCGGAGAGCTTGCCGATCTCCGCCCGCGACTGCGGATCGCGGCTGCGCTGGAACACCCGCTCGGCGTCGCGCATGGCGAAATAGATGCGCTTGAGATCACCGACCCCGCCGTCACCGGCACCGAGCGTGGTGATCCCGTCGATTCCCCCCTCCAGCGCCTGCGCGGCATCGGCGAGATCGCCGTCGAGACCAGGTTCGCCGTCGAGACCGAGCGCCGTGCGCAGCTTCGACGCCTCGGCGAAGCGATCCCGAACCTGGCCGAAGCGGTCGGCGATGGCGCCGACGTCGGCCAGTCCGCCGGCCCGACCCAGCCGCCCGACGTCGGCCGCCGCCCGTTCGGCGACGGTGCGGAACCCCTCGGCATGGCGGGCTTCCGGGCTGATCCGGAAATCACGCTCGAACCGCTGCATCTCGGCGAGCGAAAGTCGGAAGCGGTCGGCGACGACGGTGATCTCTCGGCTGCGGTCGTAGCTGGCGAGCGACGCGTCGATCTCGGACGATCCGAGCATGTTCGCCGCTCCGACCACCCCGAGCCCGATCGACGGGACCAGGGCCATGATGACGATGCGAGTTCTGATCGTGTTGGCCGTCAGGATGGACATACCGAACTCCGGAACGCGCTTCGGTGACGCGATGATCGAAGCCGTCGAACCGCAGGCTCGATCGAAGTTCTCGAGATTCGGTTACCGTGGCGCCCGTCAAACTGAAATCTCAGAGCGTATTCGACTTTCGGCGTCCGTTCCGGATTCTGGCTCGCTGCGACGAAGACGCTTCGTTCGCGCCGTCTCCGGCCACCCCGGAACGTCGTGGTGCCGCCCGCGACGACGCGACCGCGGGAAGGCGGAGGATCGCGGAAGGGAGGGCGTCGGCGGGAGGATCGGCGCGATCCGGTTCAGACGTCGCGCGCGCTCACGCCACCGCGCGGTCGCGTCTCGTGATCTCGGAATCGTCGATTTCGTTGGTGAGCCGGGCGGGGATCGAACCCGCGACCACATGATTAAAAGTCACGTGCTCTACCGCTGAGCTACCGGCCCACGAAGTGCGCGGACCATAGGGGGTGGGATTTCCTCGGTCAAGCCGGCGATGCGGGCGAGGTCCGCCGCCGCTCGGCGCCCCTCGACCGACGCTCCCTCGGCGGCTTCCGCCCCTTCCGCGAACCGCCGATACCCGCCGTCATCGCCGTCTTCGCGAGAGGGTGTGCGGGATCTTCCGCCGCGTCTCAGTCCTCCGCCCAGGGCGAGGCCCGGAAGAACGGCAGCGCCAGCACATAGGCCGCCACCGCCAGGAACCCGGCCCGGATCCCCCAGCCGACCTGGAAGTCCTGCACCACCGCCGCCCCGGCGAGACCGAAGAAGGCGATGCAGACCAGCACCGTCACCACCCGGAGCTTCTCCACCCGCAGCGGATGGACGAACACCACCGGCGCGAACATCGCGATCGTGCCGACCACCAGCAACAGAGCCGAGATCGGCCACGGCGGCCGGAGCACGAAGAGATAGAGCACCACCACGTTCCAGATCGCCGGGAAGCCGCGGAACCAGTGGTCGGCGGTCTTCATCCGGGTGTCGGCGAAATAGAGGGTCGAGGCCAGCGTCACCACCAGCCCGAGCCAGAAGGCGACCCCGGTCGGCATCAGGTCGGACCGCCACAGTGCGATGATCGGCACCATCACATAGGTCAGGAAGTCGACCACCAGATCGAGCACCACCCCGTCGATGATCGGGGCCGTCTCGGTCACCTTGGCGGCCCGCGCCAAGGTGCCGTCGATGCCGTCGATGAACAGCGCGAGGCCGAGCCAGGCGAAACAGGCGGCGAAATCCCGCTCGATCGCCGCGTAGAGGGCGAGCAGCGCCACCGCTCCGCCCGACGCGGTGAACAGATGCACCGACAACCCCGCCCAACGCCTGACCCGCGGCGCCCTGCCGTGCTCGTCCATCACCATCTCCCGTCCCGGAAGAGCGAACCGATCCCGCGATCGTCGCCTCCCCTCTCGAACCTCGTGCGGCCCGACGTTCTCAAAGCACGCCGAGACGCCGCGGGCAATCCGTCGGAACCGTCAGGTGCCCCGCTTCCGCGCTTCTCCCCCTTTACGCGACGTCCCGGAGGCGCCAAGCTCCCGTCCAGAGCCCCGAAGGGCGCCGACCGGACCGGGCGGCGGCGCGACCGAACCGATCCGCCTCCCGGGATCCCGACCCGCACCCGTCATGCCGATCCTCCCGCCCGATGCCGTCGACGACGTCCTGCGCCGCATCCTCGCCGGCTGCGGCTTCTCCCCCGACGCCGCCGCCGAACTCGCCGCGGTGTTCGTCGGCAACACGCTGGCCGGTGTCCCCTCGCACGGGGTCAACCGCTTCGCCCGATTCGTCGCACAGGTCCGCGCCGGCCACGTCGATCCCGCGGCCCGCCCGGAGCGGCGGATGTCGCTCGGCGCGCTCGAACGATGGACCGGCCACCGCGGTGCCGGCCCGCTCGCCGCCCGCCGGATGACGACCCGCGCCTGCGAACTGGCGCGCGACCACGGCGTCGGCCTCGTCGCCCTCGCCGACACCAATCACTGGATGCGGGCCGGTACTTGGGTCCACGAGGCGGCGGAGAACGGCTTCCTGGCGCTCGCCTGGACCAACACCGTCGCCCTGATGCCGCCCTGGGGCGGCAGGACCCCGCGGATCGGCAACAATCCGCTCGCCCTGGCGATCCCCGGCAACCCGCCGACCCTCGTCGACATGGCGATGTCGCTCTATTCGAACGGTGCGCTGGAGCGCCACCGGCTCGCCGGCCGGCCGCTCGAAACCGAAGGCGGCTGGGACGCCGACGGCCGCCCGACCCGCGATCCGGCGGCGATCGAGGCGACGAAGCGGCTGCTGCCGACCGGCCTGTGGAAGGGCTCGGCGCTGGCGATCGCCCTCGACATGGCCGCCGCCCTGCTCGCCGGCGGACTGTCCACCGTGGCGATCACCGAGGATCGGCCGGACGAATCCTCGGTCAGCCAGATCTTCCTCGCCGTCGACCTCGCCCGCCTCGTCGCCGACGACGAGCGCGACGCGGTCCTCGCCCGCATCCGCGACCACGTCCTGTCCTCCGAACCGGTCGACCCGGCCCGGCCGGTGCGTCTGCCCGGCCACGACCTCGCCCGCCGGATCGCCGAGGGCCGGGCGAACGGCATCGCCGTCGACGACGCCGTCTGGGCCCGGATCCTCGCGCTCTGACCGGCCGCTCGGAGCCGGCGGCGGCCGCTCCGCCGGTCAGCCGCGGCCGACGAACGGCATCTTCGAGGCCATCACCGTCATGAACAGGATGTTCGCCTCCTTCGGCAGGCAGGCCATGTGGACCACCGCGTTCGCCACCACCTCGACGTCGACCCGCGGCTCGACCATCGTCGTGCCGTTCGCCTGCGGCACGCCGAGCGTCATCCGTTCGGTCATCTCGGTCGCCGCATTGCCGATGTCGATCTGGCCGCAGACGATGTCGAACGGCCGCCCGTCGAGGGCGATCGACCGGGTGAAGCCGGTCATCGCGTGCTTGGTCGCGGTATAGGGCACCGAATGCGGCCGCGGCGCGTAGGCCGAGATCGACCCGTTGTTGATGATCCGCCCGCCCTGCGGCCGCTGCCGCTTCATCAGCGAATAGGCGGCGCGGGTGCACAGGAAGGTGCCGGTGGTGTTGACCCCGACCACCTTCGCCCACAGCTCGTCGGAGATCTCGTCGATCGGCAGACTGCCGGTCCCCATGCCGGCGTTGTTGAACAGCAGGTCGAGCCGGCCGAAGCGCGCTTCGATCGTCGCGAACAGCGCCTTCACCTCGTCCGGCCGGGAGACGTCGGTGGCGACCGCCAGCGCTTCGCCGCCGTTCGCGCGGATCGTCTCGGCGGTCGCCTCGAGCGCTTCCGCCCGCCGCCCGGCGAGCACCAGGGTGAACCCGGCCTTCGCCAGCGCCACCGCCGAGGCCCGCCCGATCCCGCTGCCGGCCCCGGTGACCAGTGCCGTTCCCAATGTCGTCGCCATCTCGTCTCTCCCGAACCCGGCCGCCGCCGCCGCCGCATCGATCTCACGAATCCCCGCCGCCCCGCGGTATCGGGTCCGGCGCACCGCGTCGCGACGGCTTTCCGCCGTTTCCCGCGACAACGCCCCGCATCGGCGAATGCCACCGACGCGGGTACGCTCCCGTACATGCAAGACGACTGTTACTGCACTCTGCTCAGAACCGTCGCGCGTCGCATGACGGCGATCTACGACGAGGCGCTCGGCCCCGTCGGCATCAATCTCGCGCAATTCTCGCTGATGCGGAAGATCGGCCGGCTCGAACACTCGTCGCTGACCGCGCTCGCCACCGCGGTCGGTCTCGACCGTTCGACGGTCGGGCGCAACGTCCACGTGCTCGAGCGGCTCGGCCTGGTGGTCATCGAGGCCGGCAACGACCATCGCGAGGCGACGGTGCGCCTGTCGGCGGCCGGCGGCGAGGCGCTCGGACGGGCCCAACCGCTCTGGCACAAGGCCCAGGACAGGGTGCGGGCCGCCTTCGGCATCACCGCGATCGAACGGATGCGCGATCTGCTCGCCCGAATCTGACCGCTCCGCCGCGACGATCCCTTCGGTCGACGCAGGGTGACGAACGGGCTTCAGATGTCGAAGATCAGCGGGACCGGGTCGACGGCCGTCGCGCCGTGATGCTCGATCGACTTGACCAGCACCATGCCGGTCGCGGTGTGCAGATGGACCACCATCCCCGCCGCATCGCCGGTACGCTGGGCGACCACAGGGATTCCGAGTTGCGCCAGCCGGGTCAGCGCCAGTTCGACGTTGCGGGCACCGACGCTCTCGCGCGGCAGCCCCGGAGACAGCACCTCCGCGCCGCCGAACACCTTCGCTTCCAGATCTTCGGCGGTTCCACAGAGCCGCACCGTCTCGTCGAGCAACCAGGCGATCGCGGTGTCGCCGTAGCGTGCCTCCAGCGGACGTCCGGCATTCGACGGCAACACGAAGTGGTTCATGCCGGCGACCCGGCGCCGCCGATCGACCAGACAGACCGCGACGCAGGACCCGAGCACCGTGGTCAGCACCATCGGTTCGGCGGCGATGTGCAGCATGCCCGGCCCGAGATAGACCCGGGGCAGCAGCTCCGACGCCGTCGGCAGGGTCGCGCGCATGCACATCAGCGCCCACCCCGCATGATCATCCCGGCGAACAGGTCGAGCGGCAGGACGAGGTCGGCCGCCCCGAGTTCGATCGCCTCCCGCGGCATGCCGAAGACCACCGAGGTGGCCTCGTCCTGAGCCACGGTGAAGGCGCCGGCGTCGTGCATCTCCTTCAGCCCCTGGGCGCCGTCGTCGCCCATCCCGGTCATCAGCATGCCCATCGCGTTGGCGCCGGCCCAGCGCGCGGCGGAGCGGAACAGCACGTCGACCGACGGCCGATGG
This sequence comes from uncultured Alphaproteobacteria bacterium, assembly GCA_937919435.1. Classification (GTDB taxonomy): domain Bacteria; phylum Pseudomonadota; class Alphaproteobacteria; order Rhizobiales; family Ancalomicrobiaceae; genus Siculibacillus. The sequence continues at coordinate 20,397 of CALFRR010000271.1, forward strand.
CGCGACACCAGCGGCCCGTCCTTGACCTGGACCCGGAAACGCCGGCCGACCCGTTGCAGCAGAACGTGGTGGTTGCCGGGCGCGATCAGGACGCGGCCACGGATCACGTCGTCGCCGTCGGCCGCCTCCTTCACCGAGACCCGGCAGAGCGAATCGAGCCGGCGGGCGAAGGCTTCGGTGAACTTCTCCGGCATGTGCTGAACGATCACGACGCCCGGACAGTCCGGCTCCAACGCCTCGAGCACCACCTTCAGCGATTCCGTCCCGCCGGTCGACGCGCCGATGCAGACGATCGGATCGGCGGTTCGGGCGACCGTCTCGCGACGCGCCGGCAGCGCCAGCATCGCGTCCGCCCGGAGTTTCTCGGTCGGTCGCGCGGTACCCCGCCGCGGCACCCGGCCGAGGTTCGCCCGCGCCGCCGCCTTGACCGCGTCGCAGATCCGCACCGACGAATCCATCAGGAACTGCCGGGTGTCGACCCGCGGCTTCTGGATGACGTCGACCGCTCCGGCCTCCAGCGCCTCCATCAGCGCCTGCGACCCCGTCTCGGTGACGCTCGAACACATCACCACCGGGATCGGACGCTGCGCCATCAGCTTCTTCAGGAAGGTGATGCCGTCCATCCGGGGCATCTCGACGTCGAGCAGGATGACGTCCGGGATCTCGTTCTGGATGCGCTTGGCGGCGATGAACGGATCTCCGGCCGTGGCCAGAACTTCGATCCCGGGATCGCTCCCCAGGATGTCGGCCAGGGTCTGGCGGACGGAGGCGGAATCGTCGACGACGAGGACGCGGACGACCTTGGTCATGCGTCGTTCCATTTTCGAAACACGGTGGTGGCCACCGGCCGCAGGGGAAGCCCGAGCCCGGCGAGCGTCTCGGAATGGCCGACGAACAGATAGCCGCCCGGCCGGAGATGCGCGCAGAGTTGTTCGAGGACCTTCTTCTGAGTCGGCTTGTCGAAGTATATGAGAATATTGCGGCAGAAGATCACGTGCATGTCGCGATCGATCCGATAGGGCGCCTCCATCAGGTTGACCCTACCGAAGGAGACCATCGAGCGCACCTCCGGGGTGATCCGCACCCGGTCGAGCGGCGCGGTCTTGGCCCGCATCACGTAGCGCCGGCGCAGCTCCATCGGCACCGGCTCGATCATCTGGGCCGGATAGATCGCCGTCCGCGCCGATTCCAACGCCTCGGTGCAGATGTCGGTGGCCAGGATCGAGAACCGCAGATCGGTCCGGGTCCGCGCCAGATCGTCGACCACCATCGCCAGCGTGTAGGGCTCGGCGCCGATCGAGCAGGCCGCACTCCAGATCCGCAGCGGCTCCGACCGGGAGATCTCCCGTTCGGCTAAGAGATCGGGAATGGCGACCTCGGTGAGGTAGTCGAAGTGATCGGCCTCCCGGAAGAAATCCGTCTTGTTGGTGGTCACCGAGTCGATCAGCCCGACCGTCTCGGATTCCAGCCCGTCCTGATCGAACAGATAACGGCAGTAGGCGTCGAGCGTGCCGAGACCGAGCAGCCGGCGGCGACGGCGCAGGCGCCCTTCGACCATCGACTTCTTCGATTCGGGCACCTTGATGCCACTGTAACCGTGGATGAACTCGGACAGACGGCGAAAGTCGCGGTCGGAGAGATGATCGACGGCTTCGAGCATGGGAGATCCTGGATGTCGTCCGCGCTGCGATGGCTCCCGACCGGCCGGATGCCGGCCGGTCGGGAAGGTCTACGGTCGCTCAGTACCGTTCGAACTCGGCGTCCCGGGCGTCGGGACGCCCGTTGCCGAGGTTGAGGGCGATCCCGCCCGGCTTCGCCTGGCCACGCGCCGCCGGCTTGGCGGCCTTCGCGGCGGGCTCGGCGACGTCGGAGAAGCCGAGCCTGGCGGCGACGCCGACCGGCCGGACCGCCTTCGCCGCCGGCTTGGCCGGAGCACGGGCGGCCGCGGCCTGCGAGATGTGCGCCACCGCCGTCTTGGTCTGGGTCGCGACGGCCGGTGCGGCGGTCCGCGCCTCGGCCGCGGCGTCGATCTGGAAGTAGGAGATCGAGGTCTGCAACTGCTCGGCCTGAGCGGCGAGCTCTTCCGAGGTCGCCGACATCTGCTCCGAAGCGGACGCGTTCTGCTGGATCACCTTGTCGAGCTGCTGGATCGCCTGGTTGACCTGCTCGGCGCCGATGTCCTGCTCACGGCAGGCCGCCGAGATCTCCTCGACCAGTTCGGCGGTCTTCTTGATGTCCGGCACCAGCTTGGCCAGCATCTCGCCGGCCTCGCGGGCCGCGCCGACCGTCTGGGTCGACAGGGTCCCGATCTCCGCCGCCGCCGACTGACTGCGTTCGGCGAGCTTGCGGACTTCCGAGGCCACCACCGCGAAGCCGCGGCCATGCTCGCCGGCCCGCGCCGCCTCGACCGCCGCGTTGAGGGCGAGCAGGTCGGTCTGACGAGCGATCTCCTGGACGAAGCCGATCTTCTCGGCGATCGTCTGCATCGCGGCGACCGCCCGGGCCACCGCTTCGCCCGAGGCCTGAGCGTCGGCCGCCGACTGATGGGCGATCTTCTCGGTCTGCGAGGCGTTCTCGGCGGTCTGCTTGATGTTGGCCGCCATCTCCTCCATCGAGGACGAGGCTTCCTCGGCGGCGCTGGCCTGTTCGGTCGCGCCCGACGACAGCTCCTCGGCGCTCGCCGACAGTTCCTGACTGCCCGAAGAGACGTTGTCGGCCGCCGACAGGGCTTCGCCGACCACCGAGCGCAGCTTCTCGACCATCTGCACCAGAGCGATGCCGAGGCGATCGCGCTCCGACAGCGGCTTCGGCTCGACCCGGAGATCGCCGCGGGCCACCGAATCGGCGATGTCGGCGGTGGCACGGAGATTGGTGGTCATCCGCCCCATCGCGTCGATCAGGTCCTTGATCTCGTCGTTGGTCTTGACCTCGATCTTCTGGTCGAGATCGCCGAGCGCCACCGCATCGGCGAGCGACCCGGCGCGGGCGAGGCCGCGGCTGATCGTCAGCACGATCCAGACGCCCGACAGGGCCGCGACCACCAGCACGATGCCGGCCGCGATCACCAGAATCTGGAAGGCCGCGGCGTAGACGTCGTTGGTCTCGTTGTCCGCCACCTGCATCGCCGCCTCGCTCGCGGCGAGAATGTCGGCGGAGATCTTGTTGATCTGCGTCACCAGTTGCGCGACCCGTCCGGCCGACAGCTGCTGGGCCTGCTCCATCTTGTTGTTCTTGGCGAGATCACGGAGCTTGTCCTGCTCCAGCGTCCATTGCTGGATCGGCGCCGCGAAACCGGCGATCTGCTGCTTGACCTCGCCGCGCGCCAGGGCCTGGAGCTTCTCGATCCGTCCGCCGAGTTGGGTCCGGAGCTGCAGAATGTCGGCATCCAACTTGGCGATCTCGTCGGGGGTGTCGGCGAGCAGCAGGTTCTTTTCGGCGCGCACGATCCGCAGCATGTTGCTTTCGATCGCGCCGGCCATCTGGACCTGCTTCGCCGGCCCGGCGATCACGTCGCTGATCGCGTTGTTGAGCGTGTTGAGCTTGGTGACGCCGATCCAGGCCATCCCGCCGGTGAGGCAGATGATCACGAGGAAGGTCACGGCCAATTTCAGTTTTATGGTCAGGCGCATCGGACTTCTCCGGAAGTCGTGTCGGAGCTCGGAAGGAAAGAGGGTGAGTGCGGCGGACCCGCCCCCCTTTCGGGAACGACGGAGGGGATCGCTTCGTGTCGCCGCCGGTCACGCCGCGTGACCGACATCGACAGGGAACATCGTCTGCCGGACGGTCGATCGGACCGCCGCGCATCGATCGGGCCGCACGGACGGTCCGATCGGGTCTTCCGGGCGACGGGCTGGTTCCAGTCCACCCTCGTCCGCTCGATTTCGTCCCGAGGATCCCCGCGGTCGCCGGTCGATGTGCTCGGACCGACCGACCGCGGCGACGCCCTCAGTACCGTTCGAACTCCGCGTCGCGCGCATCGCCCCGGCCGGAACCGAGTTCGAGCGCGACACCACCGATCTTCGCGGGCCGGGACGCCGGTTTCGCCGACCTCCCTCCGGTTTCCGCCACCTCGGCGAAGCCGAGCTTGGCCGCGACCCCGGCGACCCGGGCGGCCTTCGCCGGCTTGCCGGCCTGGGCCTGGGCGGAGACCGGAGCCTTCGCCCGGACGACCGCCGCCTGAGGGGCGGGCGCCGCATGCCGCGCCTCGGCCGAGGCGTCGATCTGGAAGTAGGCGATCGAGGTCTGCAGCTGCTCGGCCTGGGCGGCGAGCTCTTCCGAGGTCGCCGACATCTGCTCCGAAGCGGACGCGTTCTGCTGGATCACCTTGTCGAGCTGCTGGATCGCCTGGTTGACCTGCTCGGCGCCGATGTCCTGCTCACGGCAGGCCGCCGAGATCTCCTCGACCAGTTCGGCGGTCTTCTTGATGTCCGGCACCAGCTTGGCCAGCATCTCGCCGGCCTCGCGGGCCGCGCCGACCGTCTGGGTCGACAGGGTCCCGATCTCCGCCGCCGCCGACTGACTGCGTTCGGCGAGCTTGCGGACTTCCGAGGCCACCACCGCGAAGCCCCGGCCGTGTTCGCCGGCCCGGGCCGCCTCGACCGCCGCGTTGAGGGCGAGCAGGTCGGTCTGGCGGGCGATCTCCTGGACGAAGCCGATCTTCTCGGCGATCGTCTGCATCGCCACGACCGCCCGGGTCACCGCCTCGCCCGACGCCTGCGCGTCGGACGCCGACTGATGGGCGATCTTCTCGGTCTGCGCGGCATTGTCGGCGGTCTGCTTGATGTTGGCCGCCATCTCCTCCATCGAGGACGAGGCTTCCTCGGCGGCGCTCGCCTGTTCGGTCGCGCCCGACGAGAGTTCCTCGGCGCTCGCCGACAGTTCCTGGCTGCCCGACGAGACGTAGTCGGCCGCCGACAGGGCTTCGCCGACCACCGTGCGCAGTTTCTCGACCATCCGGGCGAGAGCCAGACCGAGCCGATCGCGATCGGACTGCGGCTTCGGTTCGACCCGGAGGTCGCCCTCGGCGATCGCATCGGCGACCGCCGCGCTCGCCCGGAGATTGGTGGTCATCCGACGCATCGCGATGCCCAGCGCATCCTTGTCGGAGAGCGGCGTGACCTCGCGGTCGAGATCGCCTTCCGCGATCGAGTCGGCGATCCCCGCCGTCGTCCGGAGGTTGGCGACCATCTTGTTCATGGCGACGACCAGATCCTTGATCTCGTCGTCGGTCTTGACGGTGACCGTCTGGCCGAGATCGCCGAGCGCCACCGCGTCGGCGAGCGTGCCGGCCTTGGCCAGCCCCCGCGAGATGCCGAGCGACACCCAGACGCCGGCACCGGCGGAGACCACCAGGACCACGCCCACCACGATCATCAGGAGACGGCGCGCGCTCTCGTAGCCGCTGTCGATCTCGGCGAGACTGGCGGCCATGATCCGCTCGTTCAGGCCGGTGATGTCGTCGAGCGGCTTGGACAGGGCCTCGAAGGCTTCCCGCGACTGCTTCTGCGAGAGGTCCGTCGCCTCCTTGTCGTGCCCCTGCCGTGCCAGTTCGACGATCCGGCCCTGGATCGCCGTCCATTGGCGCAGCGGCGCATCGAGTTCGGCGATCTTCTGCCGGCCCTCCGCGGTCGCCGCCGCACGGTACTTCTCGAGCGATGCCGTGAAGGCCTTGCGGGAGTCGGCGAGCTCGGCTTCGTAACGGCCGATCGCCTCCGGCGTGTCCGCCAGAATGATGTTCTTCTCACGCCGCAGCATCTGCAACGACTGGATGGTCATGTCGTCGACGAAGTCGTTGCGCTGCACCGGCCCTTTGAGGATCGCTTCGGTCGAGTCGTTGATCGTCGACAGGCTCGACACTCCGACCCACGCCATGGCGGCGGTCAGGACGATGACGATGGAGAAGGTCACCGCCAGTTTGGCTTTGATGGTCGCTCTCATTCCGCCGCTCCCGCATGTGCCAGGAAACTCGCCGCCGGGCGCGCGGCGATCGCGGCGAGGCGTCCGGCATCCTCGTTGGAAAACAGCGCGGGCAGATCGAAGACGACGACGAAGGTCGCGTCACGACGTCCGACACCGGCGATGTAGTCCGAGTTCCAGTCGACGCCGACGTCCGGCGCCGGCTCGATCGCCGCGTGGTCGAGCCCCATGACCTCGATCACCCGATCGGCGACGAGGCCGAGCACCAGCCGGCGGCCGGGCAGCTCGATCTCGAGCACCAGGATCCGGGTGGTCGCGGTCGCCGGGATCGCCGGCAGCCCGAGCTTCACCCGCAGGTCGAGCACGGGCACGGAGCGCCCGCGCAGATCGATCAACCCCAGAACGTGCGGCGGCGTTTCCGGCAGACGGAACACCGGGCGCATGTCGAGGATCTCCAGCACCGCCTCGACCGGGACGGCGAAGACCTCTTCACCGATCCCGAGCGTGACGAACTGAGCTTCACGACGTGTCTTGACTTCGGATCTGACGGCTTCGGCCATGGCTCAGTACCGTTCGAATTCGGCGTCGCGGGAATCCGCTCCGCCATTGCCGAGATCGAGGGCGACGCCCCCGGTACGAACCGGCCGCCGGGTCGGTCCGATCGGTTTCGGTGCAGGCTTGGCGGCGGCGGGTTCGCTCGGATCGGAGAAGCCGAGCCTGGCGGCGACGGCGGCCACCCGAACCGGCTTCGCCGCCGGCCGTCCGCCGTTGCGCGCCACCGCCGCGACCGGCGCCTTGGCCCGCGACGGCGCCGCCGCGGCGGCCACCACCGGACGGGCTTCGACGGTCTCGTCGATGTGGAAGAACGAGATCGACGCCTGCAACTGCTCGGCCTGTGCGGCGAGCTCTTCCGAGGTCGCCGACATCTGCTCCGAGGCGGACGCGTTCTGCTGGATCACCTTGTCGAGCTGCTGGATCGCCTGGTTGACCTGCTCGGCGCCGATGTCCTGCTCACGGCAGGCCGCCGAGATCTCTTCCACCAGTTCGGCGGTCTTCTTGATGTCCGGCACCAGCTTGGACAGCATGTCGCCGGCCTCGCGGGCGGCATTGACCGTCTGGGTCGAAAGGGTCCCGATCTCCGCCGCCGCCGACTGGCTGCGTTCGGCGAGCTTGCGGACTTCCGAGGCCACCACCGCGAAGCCGCGGCCGTGTTCGCCGGCCCGTGCCGCCTCGACCGCCGCATTGAGGGCGAGCAGGTCGGTCTGGCGGGCGATCTCCTGGACGAAGCCGATCTTCTCGGCGATCGTCTGCATCGCCTCGACCGCCCGCGTCACCGCCTCGCCGGACGCCTGCGCGTCGGCCGCCGACTGGTGGGCGATCTTCTCGGTCTGCGAGGCGTTGTCGGCGGTCTGCTTGATGTTGGCCGCCATCTCCTCCATCGACGAGGAGGCTTCCTCGGCGGCGCTGGCCTGTTCGGTCGCCCCCGACGACAGCTCTTCCGCACTCGCCGACAGTTCCTGACTGCCCGACGAGACGTAGTCGGCCGCCGACAGGGTCTCGCCGACCACCGACTTCAGTTTGCCGGTCATCGAGTTCAGTGCATCGACCAGATCGCGGATCTCGTCGCGGCTCTTCACCTCGATCGACTGCGACAGATCACCCTCCGAGACGGCGACGGCGAGCCGGCTCGCCTTGCCGAGGCCATGGCTGATCGACAGCGCCATCCAGGTCGCAGTGATCACGCCGATCAGCAGGACCAGAGCGGTCGCACCGATCATCCAGGTCCGCATCGTCAGGTATTCGTCATTGGCCCCGTCACGCGTCTTCTGCATGAACTCGTTGTTCAAACGGATGATGTCGCTGATCGTGGCGTTGACGTCGACGAAGTACTTGTATTCCTCCGCGAGATGCAGCGCCCGGGCTTCGTCCATGCGGCCGAGGCGGATCATCTCGTGCACGCGATCCTGAACGCCGACCCACTTGGCGAAGGGCGCATCGATGGCTGCGATCCGCTTCTTGCCCTCGGCGGTGCCGATCGCGATCACCTTCTCCATCCGCTGGACGAAGTCCTTGCGGGCGGCGAACTTCTGCTCTTCGAACTTGAGAGCCTCTTCCTGCGTCGGGGTCAGCAGCGCGTTCTTCGCCGCGCGGACCATCTCCAGCAGGTCGTTCTGCATCTGGTACTCGATCAGGGCCCGCTCGACCGGACCGTCGAGCAACCTGCCCATCGTCGTATTGAGCGAGCCGAGGCTCGTGATGCCGAAGGCGGCGATCGCCGCAGCGAGTGCGATGACGACGGTGAATGTCGTCGCGAGTTTCATCTTGATGGTGAAGCGCATGGCTCCGATCCTTCATTCGGGTGGAACGGGCCGCTCAGGCGGCGTTGCGTCCGACCGCCCCATCCGGGCCGTGATCCCGTTTCGCTCTCGGATCGGGAGCGAAGACCGTGGGAAGATCCAGGACGACGACGAACGTCTCGTCCTGCTTGGCAATGCAGCGAATGTATTCCTGCCGCCAGATCATTCCGATCTTCGGCGTATCCTCCAGAGAGGTGGCGGACATTCGCGAAACTTCATGAACCTTGTCGGCGATCAGGCCGATCGTCGTCTGATCGCCGTCGAGATCGACTTCGACGACGACGATCCGGGTGTCCACCGTCGGGGCCCGGCAACGCATGCCGAACTTGTGGCGGAGGTCGGCGAGCGGCACGACCTTGCCGCGCACGTTGATCAGGCCGCCGACGAACGGGTTGCTGGTCGGGACCTCGGTGATCGGGACGAGATCGAGGATCTCGCGCACATGGGTCGCCTCGAAGGCGAAGAGGTTGTCGTCGAGGCTGAGGGTCAGCACCTCGAGGGCGTCGCCGACGTTCGGTCTGCTCATCTCGGATCGTCCTTGATGTTCGCGTCATCGGTCCCACGGGGGACGTGGGACCGCGAAGCCGAGCCGCGGCCGGAAGGGCCGCGACCGACGGATCAGGCGCTTTCTCTGAGGTTGTCCTCGACCATCTGGCCGAAGGCGACGAGGTGTCCGATGTCGAGGATCAGCGCGACCGTACCGTCTCCGAGGATCGTCGCACCCGAGAACATGTGAATGTCGGTGTGCAGTTTCGACAGAGACTTGATGACCGTCTGGTGATCGCCGATGACCTGATCGACGACGAGGCCGACCTTGAGATCTCCGGAGGAGACGACGACGATCTTCTGGTAGTGATCGGCCGGGACCTTGGCGTGGAACAGTTCCCGCAGGCGCAGGAACGGCACCAGATCGCCTCTGAGATTGAGGAAGGAGAGACCACGCGACCGCGCGTCCTCCTCACTCGACAGCTCGACGCATTCCTCGACCGCGGCGAGCGGCAGGACGTAGCGCCCCTGTCCGACCCGAACCAGCAGGCCGTCGATGATCGCCAGCGTCAACGGCAGCCGCAGCGACACCCGGGTGCCCTGGCCGGGCGTGCTGGAGATGTCGATGCGCCCGCGCAGACCGTCGATCGTCCGTTTGACCACGTCCATCCCGACGCCCCGTCCGGACAGCGAAGTGACCGTCTTGGCGGTCGAGAAGCCCGGCTGGAACAGCACCTGGAACAGATCGGCGTCGGCGAGCACCGCATCGGCGGCGATCAGACCGCGTTCGATCGCCCGCGCCCGGATCCGATCGCGATCGAGGCCGGCACCGTCGTCCTCGAGCGTCACCAGCACCTCGGTTCCGGCGTGGGTGGCGCTGAGCAGCATCCGCCCCTTCTCCGGCTTGCCGGCCGCCCGACGGGCTTCCGGCGACTCGATGCCGTGGTCGATGGCGTTGCGGATCATGTGGACGAGCGGATCGTTCAGTTGCTCGATCATCGTCTTGTCGAGTTCGGTCTCCTCACCCGAGGTGACCAGCTCGACTTCTTTGCCGAGATCGCGCGAGAGATCGTGGACGACGCGGCGGAACCGCCCGAACAGCGAGCCGATCGGCACCATCCGGATTCCCATGGTGGTGCCGCGCAGCTCGAGCACCAGCCGCTCGATCTCCTCCGACACCGCCTTGACCTGCTGGTCGAGCGAGGTCGCGGCGATCTGGGAGAGCCGCGACTGGGTGATGACCAGCTCGCCGACCCGCTCCATCAGCTCGTCGAGCCGCTCGGCGGGAACCCGCACGCTCGCCGCGGCGAGTTTCGAACCGGGCGCCTCGCGCTTCTCCACCGCCGGATCGGCCGGCTTCGGCGCCGGAGCCGGGGTCGGGGCCGCGGCCGTCGGACGACCTACGGTCTCGGCCACCGTGACCGGAGCCGCGGCGGGAACGGCCTCGACGGCCTCCGCCGCCGGGGCGTCGTCCGCCCCGAGCGGCGTGATCTCCAGGGTCATCTCGTCGCGAACGAACAGGAAGACGTCTTCGATCGCCGCGGCCGGCACGTCGGTGACCAGCTCGACCAGCCAGCCGACATGGCAGGCGGTCGGCTCGATCTCGGCGAGCGGCGGCACGTCGTCGATCTGCGCCACCACTCGGGCCTCGCCCAGGTCGCGCAGTTCGTCGAGCAGCAGCAGCGGATTGGTGCCGTTGACCAGCGCGTCGCGCGGCAGCGAGAAGCGGATCCGCCAGCCGATCCCGGCCTCCGGAGCGACCGCTTCGGATGGGGCCGCGACGGCCGTTTCGGCGGGAGCGCCACCGGTCTCGACGACCTCGCGGAGCCGCGCCAGAAGCGCCTCGCCGGTCCGCGGATCGGCGAATTCCGGCTGCTCGATCAGCAGCCGCATGTGATCGCGCGATTCCAGCGCGACCGCGATCAGTCCGTGGTTCGGAGCGAGCTTGCCCTGCCGCACCATGTCGAAGGCGGTTTCGACGTGATGGGTGAACTTGGCGACGGCCTCGAAGCCGAACATCGAGCCGGAGCCCTTGATCGTGTGCAACGCCCGGAAGGCGGTGTCGATCAGGGCACCGTCGCCGGGCGTGTGTTCGAGGTCGAGCAGCGTGGTCTCGAGGAGAGCCAGCAGGTCCTGTGCTTCCTGCTGGAAGATCTCGCCGGGGTCGGTGGTTGTCACTGTCCGAGTACCTTCTTGGCGAGGGTGAGGAGTTGTTCCGGTTGGAACGGCTTGGTGATCCAGCCCGTGGCGCCCGCGGCCTTGGCCTCGGACTTCTTCTGGGCGTCGGATTCGGTGGTGATCAGCACGATCGGGATGCCGGTCATGGTCGGCAGCCTGCGCAACTCACGGATCAGGGTGATGCCGTCCATCACCGGCATGTTGAGATCGGTGAGCACCATGTCGATCGACTTGCCGCGAGCCACGGCGAGGCCCTGCGCACCGTCTCCAGCCTCCAGTACGCCGTATCCGGCGCCCGACAGGGTCATGCCGATCATCTGCCGCATGCTCGCGGAGTCATCCACGGTGAGGATGGTCTTGGCCATCGGTCGTCTCCATCGCTACGGGATGCCAGTGGAAGGGGTCGGACGGCCTGGTCGCGGCCCAGGCTTCGGCGAAGCCGGCCCGAGAGGCCGCGCGGGCGACCACGCCGTCGACGGGCACGGTCACCACCAGGCGCCGACCACTCGCCGCGACCGTCTTTCCGGCCGCCGCCAGGAGTTGAAGGAAGGCGAGATCGGCCTCCGTGACTCCGGTGCAGTCGAGTTCGACTCCGAGGTGACGCGGAATCAATCCGATCAACGCGGAGTGAAATTCGGCGGCATGTCGAATAGTGCACTCACCATTCAGCATGATCTTGTGAACTGGACTCGAATCAGACATCGGCATCCCCAGAGAAGATTCTCAAAATGACAGAATCGACTCGCATTCTTCGACGAGTAGGTTGAATCGCCTACGCGGCGTTTACCTTTCATCGGACATATAGATAAAGGGGAATTCACTTTGAAATCCCTAACGTTTTACGACTCAAATCATAGATATGGGATTACACGTAGTGTTATATTGTCGCATCTACTGCCCATGACGACGTTTTCGAAACAACTGATCGTCAAAAATTACGGTGTCGAAGGAAACGGGACGAATTGACAAGAATTTTACCTGTTTCCGTCCAACCTGTTCTCCCGATTGCCGACACCGGCGATCGGATCCGGGAAGAGACCCCACATCGGCGATCTCTTCACCACGCCAGATCGAATGAGGCGATGCATGAGCCGTTCAGCCGCGCTCGACCCGACCCCGCTTCCCGACGGCGAGACTCGGACCGACGAGACCGTCGCCGGTCTCGCGCGATGGATCGGCCTGTCGGCCACCGAGCGTCGGATCGTCGACACCCTCGTCGCCGAGATCGACGGTACGCGCCGACACGCCGACGAGAGCGTCCATGACGTCTCCGAGCGCTTCCGCCATCTCGCCACCACCACCCGCGAGCAATCGGAGATCGTCGAGAACCTGGTCGGCGCGATCCAGAAGGTTCATGTCGACGGTCACGAAGTGGCGCTCTCCGACGTCGCCTCCGGCCTCGGCGAGATGCTGCACGGACTGATCGACAAGGTCTCCGGACTGTCGAACCGCGGCACCGCGCTGGTCGGCGCCCTCGACCAACTCCATGCGGTGGAGTCGAGCGTCGGCGCGATCGACAAGATCAACCGCCAGACCAACCTGCTCGCCCTCAATGCGAAGATCGAGGCGGCCCGGGCCGGCGAGGCCGGGCGCGGCTTCGCGGTGGTCGCCGACGAGGTGCGCGAGCTCGCCAAGTCGGTCGACACCCTGTCGCGGGCGATCCGCGGCCAGATCGGCTCGATCGCCGACGGCCTGCACCACAGTCACGGCCTGCTCCGGGAGATCGCCGGCATCGACATGTCGGACGAGAACCGCGCCGCCGACGAACGGGTGCGCACCGTGATGCGGACCCTGGTCGAGCAGAACGCCCACTGTTCCGACGTCCTCCGGCGCACCGCACGGACCACCGAGGCGATCACCGCCGACGTCGACGCGGCGATCGTCACCATGCAGTTCCAGGACCTGACTTCGCAGAAGCTCGACAACATCGGCCGCTGCCTCGCCGCTCTGGTGGAAGCCGGGGCCGACCTCACCCACGAGACTCTGCCGCTCGCCGCGGGCGCACGATCCGACACCATCGACGAGGCTCTCGCCGACCGGATCCTGGCGATCCTGACTCTGGGCGAGGTGAGGCGGCGGCTGGAGGAGGCGCTCGGCCGCGCCGGCACCGCCGTCACCGACCTCGGCAGCACCGTCGAGGACGGCATCGAGTTCTTCTGAGATCCTCGCACGACCGTGGTCGACCGTCCCGCACGGCGGCGACGACGGCGGCGTTCCTCGCGGTCGGCGACCGGCCGGCCGCGACCGAGACGAACGCCTCTCGCAGCGCGCGGAACCTCCCCGCCCCCTCCTCTCCCCGAAGACGCGATCGGGTCCGCACCGGGAAGTGCGGACCCGACACCCGAGCGGCATCGAGGAGCATGACGACGACCGCCGGCGCATCGACCTCCGGGGCCGAGGTCGATGTGGCGGGAAGCCGGGCCGCGCCTAGCGGGCGAGCACCGACCCCTTGCGCATCGGCTGGACCAGCCGACGGTAGATCGCCAGCCAGCCGTGTTCGTCGGTCGACTGCCAGGCGTGGATCTTCGACCGTCGGCTCTCCAGCACCTCGGGGGCGACCTCGAGATCGACGGTGCGCGCCGCCACGTCGATGGCGATCATGTCGCCGTTCTCGACGAGACCGATCGGACCACCGTTCGCCGCCTCCGGCTGCGCCTCGGCCATGGTGATGCCGACGTTGGTCAGTCCGGACAGCTGGCCGTCGGTGACGATCGCCACCTTCCCGGCGAGGTCCGCGCCGAGGACCGCGAAGACCACGGCCGAGGCCATGCCCATGCCGGGAGTACCGCGCGGACCGACGCCGCGCAGGATCACGACGTGGCCCGGCTTCACTTCGCCGTTGCCGATCGCGTCCATCGCGGCCTGGGCGTCTTCGAAGACGATCGCCGGTCCGCGCAGTTGCAGATCGCGGGTTTCGGTCACCGACAGTTTGACGATGCCGCCCTCCGGCGCGAGGCTGCCCTTCATCATCACCAGGGTCGGCCCCATTCCCCAGGCGCGGCTCTCCGGACGGATGACCTCCTCGTCGGCCACCACGTAGCCGGCGAGATTCTCGCCGAGGGTACGGCCGCTGACCGTGAGCGCACCGAGGTCGAGATGCCCGGCGAGCTGCTTCAGCACTCCGCGCGTACCGCCGGCCGCCTCGAACTCCTCGATCGTGTGATCGCCGTTCGGGCGGACCGCGGTCAGCAGCGGAATCTCGTCGGCGAACTTCTCGAACAGACCGTAGACGTCGACGTCGAGCCCGGCCTCCTGGGCGACCGCGGCCATGTGCTTGGCCGAGTTCATCGACCCGGAGATGCAGAGCATCGTCTTGACGGCGTTGGCGAAGGCCGCCGGCGTCAGGATCGACCGCGGCCGGAGGTCCTCTTCGACCATCGCGACGATCCGATCGGCGGCGGCGCGGGCGTAGTCCCACATGGAGCGGCCGAGCGCCAGCACCGGAGTCGAGCCGGGCAGCGACATGCCGAGCGCCTCGCAGACCGCGTGCATGGTGTTGGCGGTGCCGAGACCGGGGCAGACGCCCGGCCCCTGGATCGCCACTTCCGACATCTCGCGGACCTCGTCCACCGTGTACTTGCCGGAGCGGATGCCGCCGGCCGCGGTGAAGACGTCCTCGATGTCGCAGTGCTTGCCCCGCCAGACGCCGCTCGGCTGGTAGCCGCAGCACAGGAGGATGGTCGGGATGTCGAGACGGGCGGCGGCCATCAGATGGGCGGCCGGCGTCTTGTCGCAGGACGAGAGGCAGATCATGCCGTCGAGCTGGGCGCCTTCGACCTGCGCTTCGATGTCGTTCACGATCAGATCGCGCGCCGACAGGATGTAGCCGCCGCGATGGCCGGCGCTGGTGATGAAGTCGGAGGGCGCGGTGGTGCGCACTTCGAAGGGGATCGCGCCGGCGGCGCGGATCGCCTCCTGCACCCGTTGCGACACCTCGTCGAGATGGCTGAAGCAGATGGCGAGCTTCGAGGAGGAGTTGACCACCGCGATCTTCGGCTTGGCGAGATCGCCGTCGGTCAGCCCCTGGGCCCGCCACAGCGCGCGCCGCCACGCCCAACTCGGGGTTCCGGGGGTGAGGACGCTGCGATATTTCCTGGACATGACGTTCTCCCTGGGCCCGTTTCGGAACGGGCCTGTTGGTTCAACGAGCGGTCTGGACGGCGGCGGTCGTCTGCGAACGGGCGGCGAGCAGCCGGGAGACCACCCAGGCGGCGAGACA
>CALFRR010000272.1 GCA_937919435.1 uncultured Alphaproteobacteria bacterium
CAGGCGCGGGGCGAACAGCAGGGCGCGGGCGACCGCCACCCGCTGGCGCTCGCCGCGCGACAGTTTCGCGGCGCGGCGACGGGGGTCGTCGAGGCCGGTCCGGGCGATCAGGCCGGCGGCGCGGGCGCGCGTCGGCTCGGAGACCCGGAACCCGCAGAAGCGGGCGGGCATCAGCACGTTGTCGAGGACCGAGAGCTCGTCGACGAGGTGGAAGTCCTGGAAGACGAAGCCGATGGTCTCGCGCCGGAAGCGGCCGCGGGCGGCCTCGCCGAGCCGGTCGATGCGGGTGGCGCCCCAGGCGACCGCGCCCTCGGTCGGGGTGGTCAGTCCGGCGACCAGATGGAGCAGCGTCGACTTGCCGGCGCCGGACGGGCCGGCGATGCCGACGCGGGCGCCGGGCGCGACGTCGAGGGCGTCGATGTCGAGGGCCCGGAACGGCGCCTCGCCGCGGCGCCGGTGGTCGACGACGAGGCGCTCGAGCCGCAGCGGCTCGGGCGGGCGATCAGCCGGCGCGGCGGAAATCGGCATCGACGATCCTCAACTGGCTGACGAATCCGGTGTCCGGATCGGTCTTCGAACCGGCTTCGAGCGTGCCGGTGACGGTGACCCGGGTGCCGGCGGAGACCAACGGCGTCTCCGCCCTCATCCGGACGACGACGATGTCGACCGGCCAGTCGGCGTCGGACTGGCAGAAGGGGCAGATCGCCATCGGCTCGCGGGTCAGGACGAAGAAGCTCGCTTCGGCCTTCAGGGGCGGCGCCATGTAGCCGGTGAGGGTGACCGGGCGCCCGAGGTTGCCGAGGACCAGATCGGAGAAGGTGAGGCCCCGCACGCCGAAGGAGCCGTAGAGCCGATCGAAGGTGAGGATCACCGGATCGGCCGCCCTCGACGGGGCGGCCCAGAACAGCGAGAGGCCCGCGGCGGTGAACCACCGCCGCGAGACCGTCGTTTCGCTTCGACCGTCGGAACCGGTCACCACCGTCTGCCTCACTGGGCGAGGCCGAGGGCGGTGGTCATGACGCGGAACACGAAGGTGTTCGGCTTGTGGCCACGGAACATCTCGGAGCCGGGGCCGATCGCGGTCAGCACCTCGTCGTCGCCGGAGTGGACACCCGAGTTGGCGTCGAACGGCAGGTTGCCGGTGACGTGCACCGCGCCGGGGCGGTCGCAGTTCTTCGGGTTCTCGACATAGGTGCCCTTGGTGGCGCCGGCCACGGCGGGCACGAACTCGCCGTCGAGGTAGGGCTTGGCGTTGTAGCAGTGGTCCGGATAGGAGGCGAAGGTGAAGGCCATCCGCTTGGAGACGTCGATGTTGGTCGGATAGCCCTCGGCGTCGACCGGGCCGTAGTTCGGCACCGCGGCGTCGGCGTAGGTGCCGAGCTTCTCGCGCGGCGTCTGGCCGGGACGGTCGTCGTCGTAGGTGCCGAGAATGGTGACGCCGTGGGTGTGGTCGCCGACCACGATGATCAGCGTGTCGTTCTTCTCGGCGGCGAAGTCCTTGGCGACCTTGACCGCGTTGTCGAGCATGATGGTGTCGAAGATCGCCCGCTCGGCGTCGAGCGAATGCGAATACTTGTCGATGCGCGCCGATTCGACCATCAGGAAGAAGCCGTCGGGGTTCTTCGACAGGGTGGCGATCGCCGCCCTGGTCTCGTCGACCACGTCGGGCTGATCCGGGAACTTGGAGACGGTGCCCTTCTTCAGATACTTCAGGTCGAGGGCGCCGTCGACGTTGCCGGTGTTGTAGAGGCCGAGGATCTTCCCCTTGCCGTCGGCGACGGCCTTGTTCATCTCGGTCTTCGTCGAGACGAAGGTGTAGCCGGCCTCTTCGAACTTCTTGATGTAGTCGACGTCGTCGGCGCGCTTGGAGCCGGGGGTCGTCTTGGCCAGGAAGAACGGCGAGCCGCCGCCCATGATCACGTCCGGCTTGACGTCGAAGAACATCTTCACGATGTCGTTGTAGTCGGAGCGCTTGCGGGTGTGGGCGACCACGCCGGCCGGGGTGGCGTCCTCGATCTCGGAATTGGTGACGACGCCGACCGCCATCTTGGTCTTGCGCTTCAGGAGGTCGCCGATGGTCTCGACCTTCGGGTGGTCCAGCGTGTTCTTGTTCTTGGCGCAGTAGACGCCGAGCGCGTTGACGCAGGACTTGTGGCCGGTCGTATAGGCGCTCATCGCGTTGGCGCTGTCGGTGACGATCGAATCGGTGCCGGCGGTCGAGATCAGCGCCATCGCCGGCATGTCGTCGATCGCCAGTTCACCGCCGTAGCGGCCCTCGACGATGCCCTTCGACATGATCCGGGCGGCGGTGCGGTGGGCGACCGACAGGCCGTCGCCGATGAACAGGATGACGTTCTTGGCGACCCGGCCCTTCGGCGTGCCGTAGACCTCCCAGGCGACCTTCTTCGACTTGTCGCCGGCGGTGGCGGTGACTTCGACCCTGCCGGCCTTGGCCACGCTGACGTCGCGCAGCCAATAGGCGGTGAGGTCGCCACCGTCTTCCTTCTCGACGATCACCGGCTTGGCGCCGAGCACCTCGGCGGCATCCCTGCCGTCGATCGTGACCTTGACCGAACCCGCGGCCGGGGCGCCGGGGAACTCGACCTTCAGGTCGAACTTCGCGCCGGCCAGGATCTCGGCACGGTCGATGGGATAGATCGTCTGGGCCGATGCGATGCCGGAGAAACCGGCGGCCACGGTGGCGGCGAGAAGGGCGGTGCGCAGGAGCATGGATGACCTCCGTCGGGATGGGTCGGGTGCCGCGGTGGAACCACGGCTTGGCCCCCATCAACACCTCGCCCATTACAGTTTCGTGACGGATATTACTTGGTTATGTTATAACGTAACAATCGGATGGGTCGGTTCGTCGACCGCGGGCGAGGCTCCGCCACGTGGGCGGCACGCGGATCGCCGAGGGTGTGGAGACGACGGGGCGTGCGCATGGAGCCGCCGAGGGGTGGCGGCGCCGCCGAACGCGCGGGGCGGGGCCCATCCCGAGTGGTGTCGCCGGGCCGACGACGAAGGCCGGCGAGGTGGCCCTCGCCGGCCCTGTTGCCGGAAACGGGTTCGACGCGGCGGCGGGGTCAGCCGGCCGCCGCGGCCTCGACGGCGTGGCAGGCGGTGAGGTGGCCGCCGTCGACGATCTGTTGCGGCCGATCGATCCGGCAGCGGTCGAAGGCGATCGGGCAGCGCGGATTGAACACGCAGCCGGGCGGCGGGGCGAAGGGCGAAGGCAGTTCGCCGCTCAGCACGATCCGCTCGTGGCGCCGCGTCGGGTCGGCGACCGGGGTCGCCGACAGGAGCGCCCGCGTATAGGGATGGCGCGGATCGGCGAAGATCTCGTCCTTCGACGCCTTCTCGACGACCCGTCCGAGGTAGAGCACCATCACTTCGTCGGCGATGTGGCGGACCACCGAGAGGTCGTGGCTGACGAAGACGTAGGCGAGGCCGAACTCCTCCTGCAGGTCGGCGAGCAGGTTCAGGACCTGGGCGCGGACCGAGACGTCGAGGGCGGAGACCGGCTCGTCGAGCACGATGATCTTCGGCCGCAGCATCAGCGCGCGGGCGATGGCGATGCGCTGGCGCTGACCGCCGGAGAACATGTGCGGGTAGCGGTCGGCGAACTCCGGCCGCAGCCCGACCCGCGAGAGCATGTCGAGGGCTTCGGCCCGGCGCTGGTCGGCGCTCTTCGTGGTGTTGACCAGCAGCGGCTCCTCGAGCGTCTTGCGGATCGTCTGGCGCGGGTTGAGCGAGCCGTAGGGGTTCTGGAAGACCATCTGCACCGAGCGGCGCAGCTCCTTCAGCCGGTGGCCTTCGACGTCGGTGACGTCGTTGCCGTCGATCGACAGGTGTCCGGCGGTCGGGCCTTCGATCAGCGCCAGCATGCGGCCGAGGGTCGACTTGCCGGAGCCGGATTCGCCGACCACGGCGATGGTGCGGTGGGGGGCGAGGGAGAGCGACACGTCGGTGACGGCCCGCACGGTGCCTCCCTTGGAGAACAGACCTCCGGGGACCTCGTAGGTCTTGACCAGATTCTCGGCGACGAGGACCGGGACGTCGCGGGCGGGATTGGCCGAAGCGGCGTTGGTCATGCCGTCACTCCTTCGATGCCGTTTCCCGCCGACGGATGGCGGGGGGCGAGGGGGCGCCCGTCGACGAGCGGCGTATGGCAGAGGGCGAAGCCGAGCTCGGCGGCGGCGCGGGTCGGCGGTACGGTGTGGCAGAGGTCGGTGGCGACGCCGCAACGCGGAGCGAAGACGCAGCCGGCGAGGCGGTCCCACTGGCCCGGCACCATGCCGCCGATCGCCGGCAGACGCTTGTCGGTCGCCCGCTCGGGCAGAGCGGCGAGCAGGGCGGCGGTGTAGGGGTGGTGCGGATCGCGGAACAGGTCGAAGGTCGTCGCCTGCTCGACCTGACGGCCGGCGTACTGGACGACCACCCGTTCGGCGGTCTCGGCGACCACGCCCATGTCGTGGGTGATCAGCACCAGCGCCATACCGGTCTCGTCGCGAAGCCGCACCAGGAGATCGAGGATCTGAGCCTGGATGGTGACGTCGAGGGCGGTCGACGGTTCGTCGGCGATCAGCAGCTTCGGCGAGCAGGAGATCGCCATGGCGATCATCACCCGCTGGCTCATGCCGCCGGAAAGCTGATGGGGGAAGGCGGAGAGCCGGCTCTCCGCCGAGGGGATGCCGACCTGCTCGAGCAGTTCGATCGAACGGGCGCGCCGCTCGGCACGGCCCAGCCCGAGATGGGTCTTCAGCGCCTCGCCGATCTGGAAGCCGACCGTGAAGCACGGGTTCAGCGACGACATCGGCTCCTGGAAGATCATCGCGATGTCCTTGCCGACCAGCCGACGCCGGGCGGCGGGGGCGAGGCCGAGCAGGTTCTCGCCCTGGAAGGTCAGGCGGTCGGCACGGACGTGTGCGGTCTTCGGCAGAAGGCCCATCACGGCGAGCATGGCGACCGACTTGCCGGAGCCGGACTCGCCGACCACCGAGACGATCTCGGACGGCTCGACCTTCAGCGAGATGCCGTCGACGGCGCGGAACAGGCCGCCCGAACGGGTCTCGAACTCGACGGTGAGGTTCTCGATCTCGAGAAGGGACATCGGCTCAGCTCCGCTTCAGCTTCGGATCGAAGGCGTCGCGCAGGCCGTCGCCCATCAGATTGATCGACACCACGGTCAGGAGGATGGCGAGACCGGGCAGGGTCACGATCCACGGATCGGAGCGGATGAACTCGCGGCTGTCGGCCAGCATCGAGCCCCATTCGGGGATCGGCGGCTGGGCGCCGAGGCCGAGGAAGCCGAGGGCGGCCGCCTCGAGGATCGCGTCGGAGACGCCGAGCGCGGCCTGGACGATCAGCGGGGCGAGGCAGTTCGGCAGGACGGTGACGAACATCAGCCGGAGCCGGCCGACGCCGACCGACTTCGCGGCGACGACGTAGTCCTTGGCGATCTCGGAGAGCGCCGAGGCGCGGACCAGACGGACGTAGCGGGGCAGATAGACGACGGTCACCGCGACGATGGTGTTGGTCAGGCTCGGGCCGAGGATGGCGACCACCAGGATCGCCAGCACCAGCGAGGGCACCGCGATGATCAGATCCATGATCCGCATCACGACGGTGTCGAGGAGACCACCGGCGAAGGCGGCGACGAGGCCGAGGACGATGCCCACCGCGACCGACACGCTCATCACCGAGAGGCCGATGAACAGCGAGATGCGGGCGCCGTGGACGAGACGGGACAGCATGTCGCGGCCGAGCGCGTCGGTGCCCAGCACGAAGCGCCAGCTGCCGCCGTCCTCCCAGACCGGCGGCGCCTTGAAGGCGTCGCGGAACTGCTCGATCGGCGAATAGGGGGTGACGAAGTCGGCGAACAGCGCCGCGAACACGATCAGCGCCAGGACGATCAGACCGGCGACGGCGCCGCGGTTCTCGGAGAACGACGACCAGAAGTCGGCGAACGGGGTCGGCGGCGCGATGCCGGCGCTCTCGGTCGTGGAGGAGACGTCAGCGGCCATGGCGGAGCCTCGGGTTGATGGCGCCGTAGAGGACGTCGACGCCGAGGTTGACCAGGATGACCATCGTCGAAATCAGCATGATGCCGCCCTGCAGTGCCGGATAGTCGCGCCGGCCGATGCCTTCGATCAGCCATTTGCCGACGCCCGGCCAGGAGAAGATGGTCTCGGTGAGGACGGCGCCGGCGAGCAACGTGCCCACCTGCAGACCGATCGAGGTGATCACCGGGATCAGCGCGTTCCTGAGCGCGTGCAGGCCGACCACCCGGAGCGGCGACAGACCCTTGGCGCGGGCGGTCCGGACGTAGTCCTCGGAGAGTACTTCGAGCATCGAGGAGCGGGTGATGCGGGCGACGACGGCGAGCGGGATGGTGCCGAGCACGATCGCCGGCAGCACCAGATGGTGGAGGGCGGAGAGGAACGCGCCGGGCTGATCGACGAGCAGGCTGTCGATCAGCAGGAAGCCGGTGATCGGCTCGATGTAGAAGGCGATCAGGTCGATCCGGCCGGAAACCGGGGTCAGCCCGAGCCGTTCGGAGACCAGCATGATCAACAGGAGGCCCCACCAGAAGATCGGCATCGAGAAGCCGATCACCGAGGCGCCCATCACGGTGTGGTCGAAGGCCGAGCCGCGACGGACCGCGGCGATGGTGCCGGCGGGAACGCCGATCAGCACGGCGAGCAGCATCGCGGCGAGCGACAGTTCGACGGTCGCCGGGAAGAGCGTGAGGAACTCGGTCGCCACCTTCTCGTTGGTGACCAGCGACGTGCCGAAGTCACCGTGCAGCAGGTTCCAGACGTAGTCGCCGAACTGCTGCCAGACCGGCCGGTCGAGACCGAGTTCGTGACGGGCGATGGCCAACCGCTCGGGCGAGATCCCGCGCTCGCCGGTTCTCACTTCGACGGGATCGCCGGGCACCAGGCGGATCGCCACGAAGGTGACGAACATCAGGGCGACGAAGGTCGGCACGGTCAGGGCGACGCGTCGCAGGAAATATCGCAGCATTCGAGGTCCTCGAACGAAGACCGGCGGAGCCGTGCGTCACGGCCCCGCCGGAATGGGGCGCCGCACTCCTCCGACCGGAGGGTCGGCGCGCGACAAATCAGGTTTTCGTCGCCATGTCGAGAGCGGTCGTTCCGGGGGATGCCGCAGCATCCCCCGGACGCGTCACCGAGGTGATCACTTCAGATCGACGCCGTAGAACTCGTGACGGCCGAACGGCGAGATCTTGTAGCCGACGACTTCCTTGCGGGTCGGCTCGAAGACCACCGAATGGGCGATCGGGAACTGCGGCGCTTCGTCGTGGGCGATGACCTGCATCTCCTCGTAGAGCTTGGTGCGCTCCTTGATGCTGGAGAGGGTGCGGGCCTTGGCGAGCTTGTCGTTGAAGTCCTTGTTGCACCACTTCGACAGGTTCTGGCCGGCCGGCTTGCCCTCGGCGTTGCAGCCGAGCAGGAAGAAGAAGTTGTCCGGATCGCCGTTGTCGCCGGTCCAGCCGAGCTGGCCGAGCAGATGTTCGCCGTTCTGCAGACGCTTGCGATACTCGCCCCACTCGTAGGACTTCAGTTCCGTCTCGACGCCGATCTTGGCGAGGTCGGACTGCATCATCTCGGCGGCGCGCTTGGCGTTGGGGTTGTACGGACGCTGCACCGGCATCCACCACAGATCCATCTTGATCGGGGTGGTCACGCCGGCGGCGGCGAGCATCGCCTTGGCCTTCTCCGGATCGTAGGGGTAGTCGACGATCTTGTCGTTGTAGGACCAGATGGTCGGCGGGATCAGGTTCTTGGCCGGCTGGCCGGCGCCCTGATAGACCTCCTTGAGGATCGAGGCCTTGTCGATCGCCATCGAGAGGGCCTGACGGACCTCCTTCTTGTCGAGCGGCGGCTTGGTGACCTGGAACGACAGGTAGCCGATGTTGAGGCCCGGCTGGTTCATCAGGTTGAGGTTCGTGTCGGCGCGGATCTCGGCGAGGTCGGCCGGACGCGGCGCGATCATCACGTGGCACTCGCCCTTCTTCAGCTTGGCGAGGCGGGCGGTCGGATCGGGCGTGATGGCGAAGACCAGATCGTCGATCGGCGCCTTGCCGCCGAAATAGGGCGCGAAGGCCTTGTAGCGGATCACCGCGTCCTTCTGATAGGCGACGAACTGATAGGGGCCGGTGCCGACCGGGATCTGGTCGAACTGCTCCATCTTGCCGGCCTTCTGCAGGAAGGCGGCATACTCGGCCGACTGGATGGTCATGAAGTCCATCGCGAGGTTGGCCAGCATCGGCGCGTTCGGCGCCTTCAGCTTCATGACGACGGTGTGGTCGTCGGTCTTGGTCAGGCTCTCGGTCGATTCCGCCATCTCCATGTCGGCGAAGTAGTCGTACTTGCCATTGGAGATCTTGTGGTAGGGATGATCGGCCTTGGCCTGACGGTCGAAGGAGAACAGCACGTCGTCGGCGTTGAGATCACGGGTCGGCTTGAAGCCGTTGACGCCCGAATGGAACTTCACGCCCTTGCGCAGGTGGAAGGTGATGGTCAGGCCGTCTTCGCTGATGTCCCACTTCTCGGCGAGGCCGGGCACGACCTTGGTCGTGCCGCGCTCGAATTCGACGAGCTGATTGTAGACCGGGCGAGCGGCGTCGAACGACGTGCCGGTGGTGTTGAGCGCCGGGGTGAAGTTCTCCGGGCTGCCTTCCGAGCAGTAGACCAGGGTCTTGGCCTCGACCGCACCGATCCCGAGCGCGAGCATCGCCAGAAGAGTGGCCGCGCCGGTCGCAAATGTCCGTTTCATCGAGTTCGCTCCTTGAGAAGCCTTGTAGGAAGGGTCGCGGGTTGTCGCCCCCACGGAAAAATCCTTCTCGAAACCCTTCGTTTCGCGGATCACGAACGTCGTTCGTCCGGCCGCTCCGGATCGGGTCCCCCGGAAATCGAGGAGGGGTGAGAACCCCCCGGCTCGCTTCCTGAGCGGCAGATCAAATCGCAACCCAGGCCGTTGTGCAACGGGGGAGACCGCTCGAATCACACGTCGTCTGCACCATTTTCGCGCGTGACCCGGCTCAGGGCAGATCGGCCGAGACTTCCGGCCAACGGGCGATCGCGGTGGAGAGAAGACGATCGGGGGCGAGCATGAAGGCGGCGCGCGCGGTGGCGTCGGCGAACAGCAGCAGACGTCCGCCGACGATCGCCGGGTAGAGCGGGGATCCTTCGGTCGGCCGTCCCTGGGAGACGGCGAAGGCGCAGCGTCCGGCGAACAGCGGCGCGTAGGTCTCCGGCGCGTTGCGGAAGGCCGCCAGATTGCCGACGTTGGCGAACCGCCAGGTGGTGTTCTGCCACGCATACTCGAAGTCGGCCCGGCCGAGGACCGGCCGGCCTTCGGTCCAGTAGGCGACCGGATCGTATCCGCCGAGAGCGAAGCCGGTGTAGGGGTCGGCGAGCCAGTCGATGCGCGGCTTCGGCGCCTCCGCGGCGATCGGTCCGTCGAGCTTCGGCGGTGGCGGCGGCGGTGGGCGCGGCTTCGGTGGAGGTGGCGGCGGCGGTTCGGCGGCAGGGGCCGGAGCGGGAGCCGGAGCGGGATCGTGGCCCCCGCCACCGGAGGCGGCGGCGCGATCGCCCGCGAACGCGACCGTGGCGACCAGCCCGGCGAGGAGGACGCGGATCGCCCTCCTTCGGAGGTCGAGGCACGGGACTCCGCCGGCGCGCGGTCGGTGGGCGCCCGTTCCTCGCCGCGTCTCCGCCCGAATTCCGCTAAAGTGATCCTTGTACGATTCGTTCCGCCGGGGCACGGTCTTCCGCCGATCCCGGCCCGCCGAACGGAAGGCGTTCGGAGAACGCGAATCGGGCGGGCCCGCCCACGGGCTCAGCAGACGGGGAAGGCGATCCCTGTGCAAGTTCGTCGTGACGAGGTTCCTCTCCTTCGCGATCGGCCTCCTCCTTCTCGGAGCGGCGGCGCTCACCGGCGTCGGCCCGGCCGCGGCGCAGGATCGGGGCGGCAGCTACAGTGCGCAGGAGCTGGTGCGCACCGGCCACAAGTTCTTCGGAACGGTCTCCGGCGGTCTCGCCACGGTGATCGAGGAGGCGGTCTCGCGCTACGGTCAGCCGAACGGCTACATCCTCGGCGAGGAGGGGTCGGGCGCGGTGATCGGTGGACTGCGCTACGGCGAGGGGCGGCTCAACACCCGCGATCGGCAACCGATCAAGGTCTACTGGCAGGGGCCGTCGATCGGCTGGGACTTCGGCGGCGAAGGCGCGCGCACGATGATGCTCGTCTACAATCTGCCGTCGCCGGACGCCCTCTATCAGCGCTTCGGCGGGGTCGACGGCTCGGCCTACTTCATCGGCGGCTTCGGCATGACGGCGCTGGTCGCCGACCGGATCTACGTGGTGCCGGTGCGCTCCGGCATGGGCGTGCGGCTCGGCGTCAACCTCGGCTATCTGAAGTTCACCCCGACGGCGACCTGGAACCCCTTCTGACGGTCCTTCGTCGGAGCCCCGATGCGGCCGGAGCGGTCGATGCGGCGGGCGACGGAAGATGATAATCGAGACGTCGAGAGTTCGGTCGGGGAGCGAGTGAGCGGCCATGGTCATCGAATGGGCGATGTACTTCGCGCTCGGTTTCTGCTCGGCCGGACTGGTCTGTCTCCTGGTGATGGGGGCGCTGTGGCGCCGGGCGGTCCGGCTGACCACCCGACGGGTCGCGGCGGCGATCCCGCCGGACGTCGAAGCGGCGCGGGCCGAGCGCGATCTGCAGGCGGCGCGCTTCGCTCGCGACGTCCGCCGGGTCGAACTGGCGCTCGCCGATTCCCGGCGGCGGCAGGCGGAGGAGCGCATCGAGGTCGGTCGCGGCCGGGCGGCGCTCGACCGGATGACCGAGGCCCGCGACGAGGAGCTGCGCAAGGTCGCCGAGGGGATCGCCCGCGAGGCGGCGCTGGCCGAGGAGATCGCCGAGCGCGATCGGCGGCTCGAAGCGCGCGAGGGCGAACTGGCGGAAGCGGGACGGATGATCGCGGAACGCGACGAACGGATCTCCGACGGCGTCGAGGCGGTGGCGCGGATGGAGCGGCTGCGCGACGAGAAGGCGGTGGAGGCGGCGACCCGGGCGACCGAGGTCGACACGCTCGCGCTGCGGCTGGAGGCGGCCGAGGCCGACATCGCCGAGAGGAACGAGCGGATCGCTGCCCTCGAAGCCTCCGAACGTCGGGCCCTGGCGGCTGCGGCCCAGGAGAAGGACAGAGCGGATCGGCTCGACCGGCGGATCGAGCGGCTGGTCGCCGACGTCGCCGACCGCGAGGACACCGCCGATCGTCGCCAGCGGGAGTTGCAGCGGTCGCGCGAGGCCCTGACCGCGGCCCAGGACCGGATCGCCGCCCTCTCCGTGCGGGGCGAGGGACGTCCGGCGACCGACGGCGAGTCCGCCGGGCTCGCCGCGCTGCGGGCGGAGAACGCCGAGCTGGCGCGCCGTCTGGCGGCGATGGAGGCGGCGAGGCCGGGACGGGCCGGCGGCGACGAGGTCGGGCGTCTGCGGCTCCGCGAGGAGATCGCCGGGCTCGCCGCCGAGATGGTCCGGCTGACCGCCGAGGTCGAGGGGCGGGGCGGGACGATCGACCGGTTGCTCGCCGGCCGCGGCGATGCGGGGGTGCCGGGCGGGCTCGCCGACCGGATCCGCCGGCTGAGGGCGAAGACGACGGCGAGCGGCGAGACGACGCGCCCGGAGCGGGGGCGGCCGGGCGGTTCGACCATTTGAATTGCGCCGCCGACCCCTGTAGCTAGAGCCGATATCCGCCCGCGGTCCCGATTCGGGGCCGTCCGTCTTCCGGCGGTCGTCCCGGTGCGTCCGCCGATCGATCGCCCCTCGCTCACGAGGAGCCCCGTCCATGGCCGAAACGTCGGACATCGCCGCTCTCGATCTCGCCGCGCTGATCGCCAGCCGCGTCTGCCACGACATCATTTCGCCGGTCGGAGCGATCAACAACGGTCTCGAGGTTCTCGCCGAGGAGAACAACGAAGAGATGCGCGAGTTCGCCATGGACCTGATCCGCAAGAGCGCGCGGCAGGCCTCGGCGAAGCTCCAGTTCGCCCGTCTGGCCTTCGGTGCGGCCGGTTCGGCCGGGGCCTCGATCGATCTGGGCGATGCCGAGAACGTCGCCAAGGGATTCATGGCCGGCGAGAAGGCGACGCTCGAATGGACCGCGACGCGGGTCCTGATGCCGAAGAACCTGGTCAAGCTGCTGCTCAACCTGATCCTCGTCGCCGGTCACGCGATCCCGCGCGGCGGCGTCGTCGCGGTGGTGGTGACCGGGGCGGCGGAGAGCCCGACCTTCACCATCACCTGCACCGGGACGTCGGCCCGCATCCCGGCCAACGCCGAGGCGTTCCTCGACGGACGGCACGGCGAGCACGGGCCGGACGCCCATTCGATCCAGCCGATCTACGCCGGACTGCTCGCCAAGGCGGCGGGGATGCGGACGTCGATCGACAAGGAAGGCGACACGGTGGTCTTCCGAGCGGTTCCGAGTGTCGAGGCGACGCCCGCCGCGGTGCCGACCTCGGCCTGAGCGCTGTTCGTCGATCGTCGGCGGCGGGGACCCCGCCGCCGAAGAGGTCTCGTGCGAGCAACACGGAGTTCGTCGCAACGTTGGTGGCGGCGTGCGGTGTCCGAGATTTCGGTTTTTCGCGAAGAAAACGTCGAGGGCGGCGTTCCGGCGGCCGTTTGACGTAACGACAGGTGCGTTTCTCTTCGTCTTTCGTCTGTGCAAGTCGTCGGACCTCTGGTTCGACCCGCCTTCTACCCCAGCGGGATTTTCAGTCGAGGCGACAATTCATTCGACCGACGCGAGTGGAACGACCTCGGCAATCCTCTCTTAACGCTTTGTCTCGATACTGCCTTTCCGAGCCGGGGAAACTCCCCGCGACGACCCCGTAGACGGTCGCAGGCAAGGTAGAGTCCATGGACGATCTTCTTCGCGAATTCCTCACGGAAACGAACGAGAGCCTCGACGT
>CALFRR010000273.1 GCA_937919435.1 uncultured Alphaproteobacteria bacterium
CGGATCGGCGGCCTCGTCGGCGACCGGTTCGCCGCGGTCGCCGGAGCGACCCGCCTCGGCCTCGCCGCGGCCGACGGTCTCGCCGGGATCGTCGGCGAGCGCCCGGTCGCCGCCGCCTCCCGCGCGATCGCCGGTCTGTTCGGCCTGCCCGGCTGGTCGCCGGCGATGCCCAGGGCCACCCGCGGCCGGCCGACCGCCTCGCCCGGGACGACCGGCGAGGCGCTCGTCTACTTTCCGTCCTGCGCGGCGCGCGGCTTCGGCCCGGCCCGCGACGACGCCGACGGCGAGGATCTCGCGATCACCGCCCGGCGGGTGTTCGAGCGGGCCGGCTGGCGGGTGCTGCTGCCGGAAGATCTCGGCGATCTCTGCTGCGGCCAGCCCTTCGCTTCGCACGGCCTGCCCGAGACCGCCGACGCCAAGGCGGTCGAGTTGAAGGCGGCGCTCCTCGCCGCCGGTGAGGTGCCGATCGTCTTCGACACCGCGCCCTGCGCCGACCGGATGAAACGCTTCTCCGATCCGGGCTTCCGGCCGCTCGATCTGGTCGAGTTCCTCGCCGGCCACGTCCTGCCGCGGCTGACGCTCGCGCCCGTCGACGAAACGGTGGCGCTGCATCCGACCTGCTCGACCCGCCGTGCCGGCCTGTCCGACACGCTCCTGGCAGTCGCCCGGGCCTGTGCCCGCGAGGTGATCGTGGCCCCCGACGTCACCTGCTGCGGCTTCGCCGGCGACAAGGGCTTCTCCCACCCGGAACTCAATGCCCATGCGCTGAGGCATCTCGCCGAGGCGCTGCCGGCCGACTGTCGCACCGGGTATTCGGTGAGCCGGACCTGCGAGATCGGCCTCGCCACCCACTCCGGTCGGCGTTGGCGTTCGATCCTGGCGCTGGTCGACGCGGCGTCACGGCCGGTGTGACGTCGATTTCTGCGTGTTTTTCCGTATTCGTGGGCGATCTCGGCGCCGGGGCCATTGACTGCACCGTCCCACCCTCTAGGAAACGGGGCATGCACACCGCAACGCCTCTCTTCGCCCGGAAGAAACACTGGGCCCACCGCTTCGGCACGGCGCCGTTCCTGCCGATGTCGCGTGCCGAGATGGATCTGCTCGGCTGGGACGCCTGCGACGTGATCATCGTCACCGGCGACGCCTACATCGATCACCCGAGCTTCGGCATGGCGATCGTCGGCCGGCTGCTCGAGGCGCAGGGCTTCCGGGTCGGGATCATCGCCCAGCCGGACTGGACCGGCCCCGAGGCCTTCGCCGCGCTGGGCCGGCCGACCATCGGCTTCGGCGTCACCGGCGGCAACATGGATTCGATGGTCAACCGCTACACCTCGGATCGCCGGCTCCGGCACGACGACGCTTATACGCCGGACGGCGAGGGCGGCAAGCGCCCCGACCGGGCGGTGATCGTCTACGCCCAGCGGGTCCGCGAGGCGTTCCGCGACACCACCATCGTGCTCGGCGGCATCGAATCGTCGCTGCGCCGCATCGCCCATTACGACTACTGGTCGGACAAGGTGCGCCGCTCGATCCTGGTCGACGCCAAGGCCGACATCCTGCTCTACGGCAATGCCGAGCGGGCGCTGGTCGAGGTCTTCCACCGGCTCGCCCGCGGCGAGAAGCCGGCGGCGTTCGACGACCTGCGCGGCGTCGCGCTGATGAAGTCGGCGGTACCGGACGGCTGGACCGAGATCCACGCCGACGATCTCGACAGTGCCGACGAGGGTGCCCGCCGCTCGGGCGAGCAGAGCGTCGTCCGGCTGCCGGCCTACGAACGGGTGGCGACCGACCGCGAGGCCTATGCCCGCGCCTCCCGCGTTCTCCACCGCGAGGCCAATCCCGGCAACGCCCGGCCGCTGGTCCAGCGCCACGGCGACCGCGAACTGTGGCTGACCCCGCCGCCGATCCCGCTGACCACCCAGGAGATGGACGCGGTCTACGAACTGCCCTTCGCCCGTGCGCCGCATCCCGTCTACGGCGACGCCAGGATCCCGGCCTGGGAGATGATCCGCCATTCGGTGACGATCATGCGCGGCTGTTTCGGCGGCTGCTCGTTCTGTTCGATCACCGAGCACGAGGGCCGGATCATCCAGTCGCGCTCGGAAGGCTCGATCCTCAAGGAGATCGAGACGATCCGCGACACCAGCCCGGCCTTCACCGGGGTGGTCTCCGACATCGGCGGTCCCACCGCCAACATGTGGCGGATGGCCTGCAAGGACCGCGAGACCGAGAGCCTCTGTCGTAAGCCGTCCTGCGTCTATCCCGACGTCTGCCCCAACCTGAACACCAGCCACGACGCGCTGATCGCCCTCTATCGCAAGGCGCGGTCGCTGCCCGGCATCAAGAAGGTGATGGTCGCCTCCGGCGTGCGCTACGACCTCGCGGTGAAGTCGCCGGCCTATGTCAAGGAACTGGTCACCCACCACGTCGGCGGCTATCTGAAGATCGCCCCCGAGCACACCGAGGAGGGGCCGCTCTCCAAGATGATGAAGCCGGGGATCGGCGCCTACGACCGCTTCAAGCAGTTGTTCGACGCCGCGGCGAAGGCGGCGGGGAAGGAGTATTTCCTGATCCCCTATTTCATCGCCGCCCATCCCGGCACCAGCGACGAGGACATGATGAACCTCGCGCTGTGGCTGAAGAAGAACCGCTACCGCGCCGATCAGGTCCAGACCTTCCTGCCCTCGCCGATGGCGCTCGCGACCGCCATGTACCATTCCGGCTTCAACCCGCTGAAGGGCGTGCGGCACGGCCGCTCGGAAGCCGTCGAGACGGTCAAGGGGCTGAAGCAGCGCCGCCTGCACAAGGCCTTCCTGCGCTACCACGACGCCGAGAACTGGCCGCTCCTGCGCGAGGCGCTGAAGGCGATGGGCCGGGCCGATCTGATCGGCCCCGGCAAGCACCATCTGGTCCCCGACTGGCAGCCCAAGGGCACCGGCCTGACCGGCGGCGAAGGCCGCCGGATGGGCGCCAAGAAGGGCGACCAGGTGTTCCTCACCAAGGGCGCCGATCGGCCGATGCGGCCGCTCGGTCCGGTCGAACGACCCCGCCCGGGCACCCGTCCGACGGCCGGCGATCGTGCCGCCG
>CALFRR010000274.1 GCA_937919435.1 uncultured Alphaproteobacteria bacterium
AGGACATGAAGAAGCTGATCGCCTATTCGTCGGTCGCCCACATGGGCTACGTGACGATGGGCATCTTCTCGATGAACGCCGCCGGCGTTCAGGGCGCGATCTTCCAGATGATCAGTCACGGCTTCGTCTCGGCCGCGCTGTTCCTCTGCGTCGGCGTGATCTACGACCGCATGCACAGCCGTGAGATCTCCACCTACGGCGGGCTGGTCAATCGGATGCCGTGGTATGCGGTGGCGTTCATGGTGTTCACCATGGCCAATGTCGGCCTGCCCGGCACCTCCGGCTTCGTCGGCGAGTTCCTCACCCTGCTCGGCGCCTATCGCGCCAACACCTGGGTGGCGCTGTTCGCGGCGACCGGCGTGATCCTGTCGGCGAGCTATGCCCTGTGGCTGCTCGCCCGGGTGATGAACGGGAAGCTCGAGAAGCCGTCGCTGGCCGGGATCCTCGATCTCGACTGGCGGGAGCGGATCGTGCTGGCCCCGCTGGTGCTGGTGACGATCTTCTACGGTGTCTATCCGGCGCCGGTGCTCAATGCCTCCGAAGCGTCGGTCGCCCAGCTGGTGACCAAGGCCCAGGCGGCGATCGCCGCCGGAGGCAAGCTCGCGCTCCTCGTCGGGGCCAACTGAACGAAGGGACCGGCCGCCGCTTCGCAAGTGCGGCGGACGGTCGGACGTCCGAAACGAGAGGCCGGTGGGATCCATCGGCCGAGACGAACGGGGCTCGAGAGTCCGTGACCATGACACCCGCTCTGCTGCCGGCCCTGCCGGAGATCCTCCTGGCGATCGGCGCCCTGGTGCTGCTCATGTACGGCGTCTTCGCCGGTGAGAAGTCGATCGGCGCGGTGACCGGGGGCGCCGTCGTCCTCGTGGTCGTGGTGATCCTCGCGATCCTCGCCGGCCCGAAGGAGGCGACCACCTTCGGCGGTGCCTGGATCGTCGATCCCTTCGCCCGGTTCATGAAGGTGCTGGCGCTGATCGGTTCGGCGGTGGCGATCATCCTGTCGTCGCGCCCGGCGGCGGCCGACCGCTACGCCCGGTTCGAATATCCGGTGCTGGTGGTGCTGGCGACCACCGGCATGATGATGATGATCTCGGCGGGCGATCTGATCTCGCTCTATCTCGGCCTCGAACTGCAGTCGCTGGCGCTCTATGTCGTCGCTTCGATCGATCGCGACAACCTCAAGTCGACGGAAGCGGGTCTGAAGTACTTCGTCCTCGGCGCACTGTCCTCGGGCATGCTGCTCTACGGTTCGTCACTTGTCTACGGCTTCACCGGGGTGACCTCGTTCGCCGGCATCGCCGCGGCGGTGAAGGCGCACGGCGCTTCGA
Source organism: uncultured Alphaproteobacteria bacterium (assembly GCA_937919435.1). Classification (GTDB taxonomy): domain Bacteria; phylum Pseudomonadota; class Alphaproteobacteria; order Rhizobiales; family Ancalomicrobiaceae; genus Siculibacillus. The sequence continues at coordinate 1,329 of CALFRR010000274.1, forward strand.
CCGGCATCGTCTTCGGTCTGGTGTTCATCCTCGCCGGCCTGACCTTCAAGATCTCGGCGGTGCCGTTCCACATGTGGACGCCCGACGTCTACGAGGGCTCGCCGACCCCGGTCACCGCCTTCTTCGCCTCGGCGCCGAAGGTCGCGGCCTTCGCGCTGCTGATCCGAGTGACCACCGAGGCCTTCGGGCCGGCGACCACCGCGTGGCAGCAGGTGATCGTCTTCGTCTCCTTCGCCTCGATGGTGCTCGGCGCCTTCGCCGGTATCGGGCAGAAGAACATCAAGCGCCTGATGGCCTATTCGTCGATCGGCCACATGGGCTACGCGCTGGTCGGGCTCGCCGCCGGGACGGCGGAAGGGGTCACCGGCGTCGCGGTCTATCTGGCGATCTACGTGGTGACGACGCTCGGCACCTTCGCGATGATCCTGGCGATGCGGCGCGACGGCAAGCCGGTCGAAGAGATCGCCGATCTCGCCGGTCTCTCGCGGTCGCGGCCGCTCGCCGCCGCCGCCTTCTCGGTGCTGCTGTTCTCGCTCGCCGGCATCCCGCCGCTGGCCGGGTTCTTCGGCAAGCTGTGGGTGTTCCTGGCGGCGGTCCATGCCGGGCTGATCCCGCTCGCCGTGCTCGGCGTGATCGCCTCGGTGATCGGTGCCTACTACTACATCCGGATCGTCAAGGTGATCTACTTCGACGAGCCGGCGGCCGAACTCGACCCGATCTCGACCGAACAGAGCGTGGTGTTCGGTCTGGCGAGCGTGTTCGTCCTCGTCTTCGTGGTGTTCGGCAACGTCGTCGTCGGAGCCGCCGAAGCCGCCGCGAAGTCGCTGTTCTGATGGGTGCAGTCGGATCCGCCGGCGGGCTCGGGCGCGCCGGCGGCGAGGGGTCCTGGCCGGTCGTCCGGTTCGCGGAGATCGGCTCGACCAACGAAGAGGCGCTGGCACGGGCCCGCGCCGGGCTCGGTGAACCCTGCTGGTTCGTCGCCGACCGTCAGTCCTCCGGACGCGGTCGGCGCGGTCGTCTCTGGACCTCGGAGCGGGGCAATCTCCATGCGACGGTGCTGATCGTCGATCCGGCGGTGCCGGAGCATCTGCCGGAGCTGCCGTTCGTCGCCGCGGTGGCGCTGCATCGGGCGGTCGAGCGGTCGGCTTCGACGTCGACGTCGAAGCCGACGTTGAAGTGGCCCAACGATCTGATGTTCTCCGGCCTCAAGGCGGCTGGGATCCTGCTCGAGGCGGCGCGACTGCCGGACGGGCGCGAAGCGGTGGCGATCGGCTACGGGGTCAACGTGGTGTCGCGGCCGGTCGGGACCGAATTGCCGGCGACGAGCCTTCTGTCCGAGGGGATTTCCGTCTATCCGGAGGTGCTGCTCGCCGATCTCGACGAAATGCTGCGCGACGGGCTCGACGAATGGGATCGCGGGCGCGGCTTCTCCCGGGTGCGGCAGCGCTGGCTCGCGGCGGCGGCCGGGCTCGGCGGACCGATCCGGGTCAGACTGCACGACCGTGAGCTCCACGGCCGGTTCGAGGCGATCGACGACCAGGGTCGTCTGGTGCTCGGCGAAGCGGACGGCACACGCCGTCTGATCTCCGCCGGCGACGTGTTCTTCCCGCCCGCGGGCGGCAACGAGGTGAAGTGATGGCGAAGCGTGCCCGCAACAAGGGCGACGAACTGGTGTTCCTGCCACTCGGCGGGGTCGGCGAAATCGGAATGAACCTGTCGCTCTACGGCTACGGTCCGGCCGACGACAGAGAGTGGTTGATCGTCGACTGTGGCGTCACCTTCGCCTCGGAATTCAACGAACCCGGCGTCGATCTGATCTTCCCCGACATCCGCTTCGCCGAAGAGGAGCGGCGATCGATCCGCGGCATCGTCATCACCCATGCCCACGAGGATCATTTCGGCGCGCTGCTGGCGCTGTGGCCGAAGCTCGGGGTGCCCGTCCACATGACGCCCTTCGCCGCCGGGCTGCTCGCCGCCAAGGCGGCGGCCGAACCGAACGCGCCGGAGATCCCGGTGACCCCGTTCACCGCCGGCGACACGATCAAACTGGGGCCGTTCACGGTCGAGGCGATCCCGGTCGCCCATTCGATCCCGGAAGCGGTGGCGCTGGCGATCACCACGCCGCTCGGTACGGTGGTCCACACCGGCGACTGGAAGATCGATCCGACCCCGGTCGGCTCCTGGGCGACCGATCTCGACCGGCTCCGGGCGCTCGGCGATGCCGGGGTCCTGGCGCTGGTCTGCGATTCGACCAACGTTCTGCGCGACGGGGCGAGCCCGTCGGAGCGCGACGTGGCCGCGACCCTGACCGATCTCGTCGCCTCCGCCCCCGGGCGGGTGGCGGTGACCACCTTCGCGTCGAACATCGGCCGGATCCGCGCGGTGGCGGAAGCCGCCGCGGCGGCCGGGCGCAGCGTCGTGGTGATGGGGCGGGCGATGCAGCGGGCGATCGGGGTGGCGCGGGAGACCGGTCATCTCGACGGGGTTCCGGCGTTCCTCGACGATCAGGCGTGGTCGACGCTGCCGCGCGACCGCGTGGTGGCGCTGCTGACCGGCAGCCAGGGCGAAGGGCGGGCGGCGCTCGCCCGGATCGCCTCCGGCGACCACCGGCAGGTGAGCCTCGCCCAGGGCGACCGGATGATCTTCTCGTCGCGCACCATTCCCGGCAACGAGCGGGCGGTCGGCGGCATCCAGAACGCGCTGGCCGCGGCCGGGATCGAGATCGTCACCGATCGCGACGCGCTGGTCCACGTCTCCGGCCATCCGCGACGCGGCGAGATGGTGCGGATGTACGAGGCGGTGCGGCCGCGGATCGCGGTGCCGGTACACGGCGAGGCGCTGCATCTGGCGACCCATGCGAAGTTCGCGCGAGACCTCGGGGTCGGCGAGATCGGTCACGCCGCCGACGGCAAGATCCTGCGTCTGGCACCGGCCCCGGTCGCCGAAGTCGACGAGGTGTTCACTGGGCGGCTGTTCCGCGACGGCTCGCTGCTGGTTCTGCCGGACGCCTCCGGCGTCGACGAGCGGCGCAAGGCGTCGTTCGCCGGGGTGGTGGTGCTGTCGATGGTGCTCGACGAGAAGGGCAATTCGCTCGCCGATCCGCAGGCGGTGCTGATCGGCCTGCCGGAAGAGGATGCCGAGGGCGTCGATTTCGTCGACACGGTGGAGAGCGCGGCGAGCGTCACCTTCGACGGCCTGCCGCGGCCGCGCCGCCGCGATCCCGATGCGGTCGCCGAATCGGTGCGCAAGGCGATCCGGTCGGCGGTGGCCCAGCGATGGGGAAAGAAACCGATCGTGGAAGTGCTGGTGTCGGTCGTCTGAAGCAGTAATGCGGATTGTCGGCCGCGGTTCGGAAGACTAACTGTCTCGTCGTGAAATTCGACCCAACTCGGAGGGAGCTCCAGGGATGATCGGACGCCTCAATCACGTGGCCATCGCGGTCAAGGATCTCGCAGCGGCGACCGCCGTCTATCGCGACACGCTCGGCGGCAAGGTCTCCGAGCCGCACGCGATTCCCGAACACGGCGTCACCGTCGTCTTCGTCGAACTGCCGAACACCAAGATCGAGCTGCTCGAGCCGCTCGGCGAGGGAAGCCCGATCGCCGCCTATCTCGAGAAGAACCCGTCGGGTGGCATGCACCACGTCTGCTACGAGGTCGAGGACATCATCGCGGCCCGCGACAAGCTGAAGGCGGCGGGCGCCCGGGTGATCGGCAACGGCGAGCCGAAGATCGGCGCGCACGGCAAGCCGGTGCTGTTCCTGCATCCGAAGGACTTCGTCGGTACGCTGACCGAGCTCGAGCAGGCCTGATCGGCGAGAGGTCGACCGTCGGCGGAGCGAACCGCCGCGTCCGAGGCGCCGTTTTCGGCAGCACCGGATCGACCTTGGCGAGATGCGAGGGAACGTCCAAGATGACGGCGCCGCCGGTTCGACCGGTCGGCGCCGTCGCCGTCTGCGCGGTACGGCCGAACGGTGGGCGCGGGCGAGGGGCGGGCGATGCGGTTCGGGACGGGGCTGGCGATCTATTTCGTCATCTGGTGGATCGTGTTGTTCGCGATTCTGCCGATCCGCGTGCGAAGCCAGGCGGAGGCGGGCGAGGTGGTGCCGGGCACCGAGGCCTCCGCGCCGGAGCGGCCGCGGCTGCTGCTCAAGGCGGGGCTGACGACGATCGTCGCGGGGGTGGTCTTCCTCGGCCTCCGGGCGCTGCTCGACTCGGGGCTCGGGCTCGACGACATCCCGTTCCTGCCGCGGTTCGATCGCTGACCGGGTCAGCCGACGACGTGGTACTGGGCGTAGTCGCGGTGGAGGCCGGTACTCGCCACGACGAGGCCGCGGGCGGCCGATCGGCGGGCGAGTTCGGCGTGGAGACCGGTTCGCGGCGTGACGTCGAACAGCGACAGCCAGCCGTGCAGGGCGCGACGCATCGGGCCGGGGAGGCGGCGGGCGTCACCGAAGTCGACGACGTGCAGACGGCCGCCGGGGGCGACGAGGCGCAGGGCTTCCGCCACCGCGTCCCGCCAGGGCGGGATCATCGACAGCGCGTAGGAGACGTAGACCCGATCGAAACCGGCGCGGCCGAAGGCGGCTTCCGCATCGAAACGGCAGGCGTCGCCCTGGGCCAGGGTGATGCGATCGGAGAGCCCGGCGCGGGCGACCGCGGCGCGGGCGGTCTTGAGCATCTCCTCGGAGATGTCGAAGCCGTAGAACCGGGCGCGCGGATGGGTCCGGGCGGCGACGATCAGGTTGCGGGCGGTGCCGCAGCCGACCTCGAGCACGCCGCCGCCGTCCGGCGGATCGAGATCGGCGATCAGCCGATCCCGTCCGAGGAGATAGTATTTGCGCGAGGCGTCGTAGACGTGCCGGGTCAGCCGGTACATCCGATCCATCGCCTCGGCCTGCGAGGCCGCGATCCGTCCGAAGGCCGCCGACATGATCAGGCCCGCCGCCAGAGGTGGAAGGCGCCGTAGATCGACGAGCGGTCGGCGGCACCGAGGGTCGCCGAGATCTCCTTCTCGTGGACCCAGCGGGCGAGGATCTCGGCCGGAAGCGCCGCCTCCAGCGGGCCGTCGTCGCCGGCGGTGCGGAAGATCACCCGGGCGCCGGGGCGGGCGGTACGGTCGATCTCGGTCCACAGTTCCGCCACCTGATCGGGGCTCATCCAGTCCTGGGCGTCGAGCAGCACGTAGCCGTCGAGGTCTTCGACCGGACGGGCGGCGAGATGGTCGGTCATCGAGGCATGGATCACCTCGGCCCGGGGCGCATTGGCCCGCACCGTCTCCCAGTTGTCGCGGGCGAGATAGGGCGGCACGGCGCGGCGGTTCTCGCGGTCGTAGCCGCGGCCGAAGGCCTGCCAGGCGAAATAGTTGTCCTCGAGCGGGAAGTCGCAGGCGAGCCGCTCCAGCCGGTCCTTCAGGAGCCCGGCCATGTCGCCGCCGGACGCGGCATCGAGGCAGGCGTACTGCGCCGGCGGGATGCCGAGCCCGTAGAGCGATACCGGCAGCCGGGTGAGGAACCGCACCAGACGGGTCTCGAACACCGGGGCGAGGGTCTCCTCGAACAGGCGGCGCTGCTCCTCGAGGCTGCCGGCTTCGAGCATCCGGCGCGGGTTCTTGCCGTAGAGCCGGGCGAGCAGGTGGACGGCGCCGATGAACCGGCCGAGCAGGCCGAAACGGTAGACGTTGCGGGCGAAGAGATCGATCCGCCGGCCGCGGAAACCCCGCCGGGCGTTCCAGTAGCTCCGGCTCTCGGCATCGAGGGCCGGGGCGACGAAACGGTCGAAGAGGGCGAGATTGGCCTTCTCGTCGGCGTGGCCGAAGAAGCGGAAGAACTGCTCGTGGGTCGGCAGGGCGCCGATCGCGGCGAGCTTCAGCCGGAGCAGGGCGACATGGGCCGGGTTGAGATCGACCGCGGTGATCGACGCTGGGCCCTTCGCCAGATAGCTCATCACGTTGCAGCCGCCGGAGGCGATGGTGACGATCCGCTTGCCCGGTCCGAGCTCCAGCGCCGCCGCGTCGACCGCCGGATCCTCCCAGATCTGCGGATAGACGAGGCCGGAGAAGGCCAGGGTGAACAGCCGCTCGAGCAGGCCACGGCCGGTGGCGAGCGGGTTGGCGTGGACGGCGTCGGTGAGCAGAGTGTTCGCCACGTCGGGGCTCCTCGGTCGATCGCCGGGCCGGGCGGATCGCGCCGGCCGTGCGGTCGGGAGGAGGAGAGATCACGGCGAGGCAACGGTTTTGCGACGGTCGGGCGACGGTTGGAACGTTCCGCCGCGGAAGCGCCTTCGGACGATGCGTGCGTCGCGTCGGCGGCGCGCCGGCACCGCCGGGCTCGCGCGAGCGGGAAGACTCTGCGATGATCCGCGGCCCCGCCCACGGCCCGCGTGGCGGGCGCCGTGTCTTCTTCGACGAGAGCCCGTTCGATGACCCGCCCCGTTCCCGTCCGCATCGGCAAGACGACCTGTCCGCACGACTGTCCGTCGACCTGCAGCCTCGAGGTCGAGGTGCTCGACCAGCGGACGATCGGCCGGGTGCGCGGCTCTTCGGCCAACACCTATACGGCCGGAGTTTGCTGCGCCAAGGTGGCGCGCTACGCCGAGCGGGTCCATTCGCCCGACCGCCTGCTGAAGCCGCTTCTGCGCACGGGGCCGAAGGGCTCCGGCCAGTTCCGCGAAATCGGCTGGGAGGAGGCGCTCGACCGGGTCGCCGAGGGGATGCTGGCGGCGGAGGCGGCGCACGGGGCGGAGAGCGTGTGGCCCTACTACTACGCCGGGACGATGGGCCAGGTGCAGCGCGACGGCATCAACCGGCTGCGCCACGCCAAGAAATACTCCGAGGAATTCGGCACGATCTGCACCAACCTCGCCTGGACCGGCTGGATCGCCGGCACCGGCCGGCTGACCGGGGCCGATCCGCGGGAGATGGCGAAATCGGATCTGGTGGTGATCTGGGGCACCAACGCGGTCGTCACCCAGGTCAACGTGATGACCCACGCGATTCGCGCCCGCAAGGAACGCGGCGCCCGGATCGCCGTGGTCGACGTCTACCGCACCCCGACGATGGAGCAGGCGGACATCGCCCTGACCGTGCGGCCGGGCACCGACGCGGCGCTCGCCTGCGCGATCATGCACGTGCTGTTCCGCGAGGGGATGGCCGACCGCGACTATCTCGCCCGCTTCTCCGACGTGCCGGAGGAACTCGAGGCGCATCTCTCGACCCGCACCCCGGAATGGGCGGCGGCGATCACCGGGCTCTCGGTCGACGAGATCGAGGCCTTCGCCCGGGCGATCGGCACCACGCCGAAGACCTTCTTCCGGATCGGCTACGGCTTCACCCGGCAGCGGAACGGCGCCGTGGCGACGCACGCGGTGAGTTCGATTCCGGTGGTAGCCGGTTCCTGGCCGCACGCGGGGGGAGGGGCCT
>CALFRR010000275.1 GCA_937919435.1 uncultured Alphaproteobacteria bacterium
GGATGTCGAGCTTCTCGCGGGTGACGCCGCCCGGGCAGCGGATCGCCAGACCCGGGCCGGGGAAGGGATGGCGGCCGATGAAGCTCTCGGGCAGCCCGAGCTCGCGACCGAGCGCCCGGACCTCGTCCTTGAACAGCTCGCGCAGCGGTTCGACCAACTGCATGTTCATCCGCTCGGGCAGGCCACCGACGTTGTGGTGGCTCTTGATCGTCACCGAGGGGCCGCCGGAGAAGGAGACGCTCTCGATCACGTCCGGATAGAGCGTGCCCTGGGCGAGGAACTTCGGCGCGCCGCGACCGTCGCTGCCGATCTTCTTGGCTTCCGCCTCGAACACCTCGATGAACAGCCGGCCGATGGTCTTGCGCTTCTTCTCCGGATCGCTCTCGCCGGCGAGCGCGTCGAGGAACAGGTCGCTGGCGTCGACGTGGACCAGCGGGATGTTGTAGGCGTCGCGGAACATGCCGACCACCTGCTCGCTCTCGCCCTGGCGCATCAGGCCGTGGTCGACGTAGATGCAGGTCAGCCGATCGCCGATCGCCTCGTGGATCAGCACCGCCGCGACCGAGCTGTCGACGCCGCCGGACAGGCCGCAGATCACCCGCTCGTCGCCGACCTGGGCGCGGATCTTGGCGATCATCTCCTGGCGATAGGCGGCCATCGTCCAGTCGGGCACCAGACCGCAGATCTTCCGGACGAAGTTGCCGAGCAGCTTCGCCCCGTCGGGGGTGTGGACCACCTCGGGGTGGAACATCGTCGTGTAGTAGCGGCGCGTCTCGTCGACGGCGATGGCGAAGGGCGCGTTCTCCGAGGTGCCGATCACCTCGAAGCCCTTCGGCAGCTCGGTCACCCGGTCGCCGTGGCTCATCCAGACGGGATAGCGCCCGCCGACCTCCCAGAACCCTTCGAACAGCGGCGAGGCCTTGCGGATCTCGACGTCGGCACGGCCGAATTCGGCGGCATGCCCGCCCTCGACCCGGCCGCCGAGCTGCGTGGCGAGCGTCTGCTGGCCGTAGCAGATGGCGAGGATCGGCACGCCGGCCGCGAACACCGCCTCCGGCGCCCGCGGACTGCCTTCGCGGGTCACCGAATCCGGGCCGCCGGAGAAGATCACGCCCTTCGGCGCCAGTTTCTCGAAGGCCGCGGCGGCGGACTGAAAGGGATGGATCTCGCAATAGACCCCGGCTTCGCGCAGGCGCCGCGCGATCAACTGGGTCACCTGGGAGCCGAAGTCGACGATGAGGATCGAATCGTGGGTCATGCGTGTCTCCCGGGCGAGATCGGCACACGGGGAGCGTGCCGGGGTCGTCATAATTCGGATCGGCCGGCGCGCCAAGGCGTCAGCCGAGCGTCTCCAGCACCGCGACGAAGAAGCCGTCGGTGTCGGCGGAGGCCGGCGACAGGCGGAGCACCGGCCCCTCCCCGTCGCGTCGGACGAAGGGGGCCAGACGGCCGGCGAGATCGGCGTCGAGACGGGCGAGCGGATCGGCGAGGCGGACGCCGGCATGGCGCAGGAGCGCCGCGGCGACCCGGTCCTCGTTCTCCTCGCGCAGGATCGAACAGGTGACGTAGACCACCCGGCCGCCGGGGCGGACCAGCGACAGCGCCCGGTCGAGCACGCCGTCCTGATCGCGGCAGCGCGCCTCGAGCGCGTTGGGCCTGAGCCGCCATTTGGCGTCGGGCCGGCGGCGCCAGGTGCCGGTACCGGTGCAGGGGGCATCGACCAGGACGAGGTCGAGCGAACCGGCGAGGTCGGCGAGCACGTCGGTGCCGGGGCCGGCCGGCGGGCGGATCTCGACGATTTCCGCACCGGCCCGGACGATCCGATCGCGGAAGTCGCCGAACCGGCGCTTGTCGGCGTCGTAGGCGAAGATCCGGCCGCGGTTCGCCATGGTCGCGGCCATCGCCAGCGCCTTGCCGCCGCCGCCGGCGCAGAGGTCGAGCACCGTCTCGCCGGGTCCGGCGGCGGCGACTAGGGCGGCGAGCTGCGACCCCTCGTCCTGGATCTCGATCCGGCCCTCCTGATGGGCGGCCTCGGAGGGAACGTGGGGGGCGCGGGCGGTCGGGGCGAGTTCGGGCAGCCTGAGGCCGTCGGGCGACAGTACGGTCGGGACGACCCCGAGATGGGCGAGCTCGGCGAGGACGTCGGCGCGGGTCCCCTTCAGCCGGTTGACCCGGAGATCGACCGGCGCGCGGGCGGCGAGCGCCACCGCTTCCCGCTCGAGCCGGTCGCCGAAGACCGCGGAAAGGCTCGGCGCCAGCCATTCAGGGAAATCGCCGCGGACGTGCGGTGGCGCGTCGGCGAGCGCCTCGGCGCGCGGGCGGGCGAGCGCGGCACGTTCGGCCGGGGTGAGAGGAGCCGGGGCATGGGGCTCGGCGAGTGCCGCATCGAGAGCGGCGACGCCCTCCCCCCAGGTCTCGGCGAAGGTGGCGACGACCGCGGCGCGGGTCGAGGGATCGGCCATCCGGTGCGCGTTGGAGGCGCGGCGACGCAGCGCGTCCCAGGCGAGCGAGGCGATCGCCGAGCGGTCGCCGGAGCCGGCGAAGCGATGGGCGAGGCCCCAGTCCTTCAGCGCGTCGGCGAGCGGCCGGCGGCGGGTCTCGACGTCGTCGAGAACTTCGATCGCCGCGGCGAGGCGTCCGCCGGTCCTCATGATGGGCTCTCCTCGTCGGATCGGATGGGCCGGCGGCTCAGGCCGCGGCGATCAGGGCGAAGACGTCGGCGATCAGCATCGCGGTCACCGCCGCGACGCCGACGAAGTAGGCCGGCTCGCGGAACCGCAGATCGTTGGAGCCGCAGTGGACGACCGCATGGACCGCCCGGCTGGCGACGAAGATCCAGGCGAAGACGGCGAGGGCCACGGAAGCCGCATGGAGCAGCACCGCGACGATCGCCAGCACGTAGAACACCACCGGCACTTCGAACTGATTGGCGAAGTTGCGCTGGGCGAGGCGGGCCGGCCGCGGCCAGCCCTTGTCCTCGATCATCACGTCGCCACGGATCGAGCCCTCGCGGATCGCCCGCCGGCGAGTCCAGCCGAGCCGGACCCCAACCCCGATCGTCACGACGATCTGGGCGAGGACGGCGGCGAGGAGGAGAACCGTGGCGGTACCCATCAGACGTTGGTCGGGTAGTTCGGGCTCTCGCGGGTGATGATCACGTCGTGGACGTGGCTCTCACGCAGCGAGGCGCCGGAGATCCGGACGAAGCGCGCCTTTTCCGAAAACTCCGGAATGGTCGCGGCACCGACGTAGCCCATCGCGGCCCGGAGGCCGCCGGCGAGCTGATGCAGGACGCCGGCGAGCGGCCCCTTGTAGGGCACCTGACCCTCGATGCCCTCGGGCACCAGCTTCAGCGTGTCGCGCACGTCGGCCTGGAAATAGCGGTCGGCCGAGCCGCGGGCCATCGCGCCGACCGAGCCCATGCCGCGGTACGACTTGTAGCTGCGACCCTGGTGCAGATAGACCTCGCCGGGGCTCTCGTCGGTGCCGGCGAACAGCGAACCGACCATGGCGATCGACGCGCCGGCGGCGAGCGCCTTGGCGAGGTCGCCGGAATACTTGATGCCGCCGTCGGCGATCACCGGCACGTTCGCCTCGCGGGCGACGGAGACGGCGTCGAGGATGGCGGTCAACTGCGGCACGCCGACACCGGCGACGATCCGGGTGGTGCAGATCGAGCCCGGACCGATGCCGACCTTGATCGCGTCGGCGCCGGCGTCGATCAGCGCCTTGGCGGCATCGGCGGTGGCGATGTTGCCGGCGAGGACCTGGGTGGCGTTGGACAGCCGCTTGACCCGATCGACCATCCGCAGGACGTGCTCGGAATGACCGTGGGCGGTGTCGACGACGACGAGGTCGCAACCGGCGTCGATCAGCCGCTCGGCCCGCTCGAAGCCCTTGTCGCCGGTGGTGGTCGCCGCGGCGACCCGGAGGCGCCCCTGCGGGTCCTTGGAGGCGTTGGGATTGAGCTGGGCCTTCTCGATGTCCTTGACGGTGATCAGCCCGGTGCAGCGGAAGTGCTCGTCGACCACCAGCAGCTTCTCGATGCGGTGCTTGTGGAGCAGGCGCTTGGCCTCCTCCTGGCTGACCCCCTCGGTCACCGTGACGAGACCGGAGCGGGTCATCAGCTCGTAGACGCGCTGGTTCGGATTGGAGGCGAAGCGGACGTCCCGGTTGGTCAGGATGCCGACCAGACGGCCGAGGTGGGAGCCGCCGGTGCCTCCCTCCTCGACCACCGGAATGCCGGAGATGTGGTACTGCTTCATCAGACCGAGCGCGTCGGCGAGGGTGGCGTCGGGCCCGATGACGATCGGGTTGACCACCATGCCGCTCTCGAACTTCTTGACCTGGCGGACCTGCTCGGCCTGCTCGTCCGGCGTCATGTTGCGGTGGATGACGCCGAGGCCACCGGCCTGGGCCATGGCGATGGCGAGGCGGGCCTCGGTCACCGTGTCCATCGCCGCCGACAGGATCGGCAGGTTGAGCTCGATCTCACGGGTGACGCGCGACCGGACGTCGGTCTCGCCGGGCATCACTTCGGAATGTCCGGGCAGCAGCAGCACGTCGTCGAAGGTCAGAGCTTCGCGAGCGTGTGCCGGTTCGTAGAAGGATGCCATGTGCCGATCCATCCTCTTCGTGGAAACGGAGAACGGCCGGATCGAACATCGCCCTGGGCAGATGCGTCCGGTCTTCTCTCATCCATCGACCAATTGGATTGGCGGTGGCTGTTAACATGGATTCGGAGCCGGGGAAAGCCCACGCGACGCGGCCGGACGGCCTCCCGGAGGGGCAGCCCCGAACGCCGCGGAACCGCGCTCGCGGCGGCCTCTGCGGTCCGATGGCGGGAGGCCGCGACGGAAGACGCGCCCGGAGGATCCGCCATGCGACCGGCGCATGGCGGCGGCGGCGGCCCGCCACGACCGTTCCGTTCCAAGACGGCCGGCGACGGCGCAAATCGGTACCCGCGGCGGGCGGGATCGGCGCACCGCCGGAGCCCGCCGACACCGGCCGGAAGAAGTAAAATTTCATTCTATCATGGCTGCTCTGCGCCTCTTTTCTTTGGAATTTCGTTCCCCTAAGTTCGCCGTCACGGAATCCACTCCCAGGAGAGCGTCGTGCCGTCCGCCCCGTCCCCCACCCAGAGCGCCCGCCCGGCCGGTGGCGCGATCACGGCGCGTGGTCTGACCCGCGTCTACCCCCGGACGAAGGCGAGCCCGGAAGTGACCGCCCTCGTCGACGTCGACCTCGACGTCGCACCGGGCGAGATCTACGGAGTCATCGGCCGTTCGGGCGCCGGCAAGTCGACGCTGATCCGTGCCGTCAACGGGCTGGAGAAGCCGACCCGCGGCACCGTCACCGTCGACGGGGTCGAGATCACCGCCCTCGACGACGCCGGCCTCAGGCGCGAACGGCGGAAGATCGGCATGATCTTCCAGCACTTCAATCTGGTCTCCTCGCGCACCGCGCACGACAACGTCGCGCTGCCGCTGGAATTCGCCGGGGTCGACCGCCGGACGATCGCCGCGCGGGTCGAACCGCTGCTCGAACTGGTCGGTCTCTCCGACAAGCGCGACCGGTATCCGGTCGAACTGTCGGGCGGCCAGAAGCAGCGGGTCGGCATCGCCCGGGCGCTGGCCACCGATCCGAAGGTGCTGCTCTGCGACGAGGCGACCTCGGCCCTCGACCCGGAGACCACCCGGTCGATCCTGACGCTGTTGAAGGACGTCAACCGGGGGCTCGGCGTCACCGTCCTGCTGATCACCCACGAGATGGACGTGGTGAAACAGATCTGCGACCGGGTCGGGGTGATCGAGGCGGGCCGGATCATCGAACAGGGCCCGACCTACGACGTCATCACCCGGCCGAAGACCGAGACGGCGAAGTCGTTCCTCGGGACGCTGACCGGCCGGGAACTACCGCCGATGCTCGCCGCCCGGATCCGACCGGAGCGCGAGGGGACCCGACAGACGCTGTTGCGGCTCGGCTTCACCGGCGACACCGCCGAGGAACCGACCATCGCCCGGCTGTCGCGCCGGTTCGGGGCCGACGTGGCGATCCTGCAGGCGCAGGTCGACGAGATCGCCGGCAAGCCGTTCGGTTCGATCACCGTGGCGATCGACAACGAGCATCTGGAAGACGATTCGATCGCCGCCTTTCTCGCCGAGGCCGGCGTCAGCGTGGAGAGGATCGGTCATGTCGCCTGAACTCGTCCGCCTGATCTGGGCCGCCACGCTCGACAGTCTCTACATGGTCGCCGTCTCGGGGCTGATCGGCACGCTGGTCGGGCTGCCGCTCGGCGTGTTCCTCGCCACCAGCGAACGCGGCGAGTTGTTCTCGGCGCCGCTGGTCAACCGGGTGCTCGGCCTGGTGGTCAACGCCACCCGCTCGACGCCGTTCATCATCCTCGTCGTGGCGATCATCCCGTTGACCCGGGCGATCGTCGGCACCTCGATCGGCACCTCCGCGGCGATCGTGCCGCTGACCATCGCCTCCGCCCCGTTCATCGCCCGGATCGTCGAAGCGGCGATCCGCGAGGTCGACCACGGCCTCGTCGAAGCCTCGCTGGCGATGGGCGCCAGCCCGTTCCAGATCGTCACCAAGGTGCTGATCCCCGAGGCGCTGCCCGGCATCACCCTGGGCCTGACGCTGACCGCGGTCAGCCTGCTCGCCAACTCGGCGATGGTCGGTGCGGTCGGCGGCGGCGGTCTCGGCGACCTCGGCATCCGCTACGGCTACCAGCGCTTCATGCCGGAGGTGATGGCGATCGTCGTCGTCGTGCTGATCGTCCTCGTCCAGGGCGTCCAGTCCTTCGGCGAGCGCGTCGCCCGGCGGGTCAACAAGCGCATCCGCCGGGACTGATCCCCCTTCTCGTTCTCCGCCTTCTCATCCCTCGGACCGACAGGACACCGCAGATGATCACTCGACGTCACGTTCTTTCCGGGACCGCCGGTCTCGTTGTCGCCCTCGGCCTCGCCGCTCCCGCCGCCGCAGACCCGATGAAGGTCCGGATCGGCGTGACGCCGGGCCCGCACGCCCAGATCCTCGAAGCGGTGAAGCCGGTCGCCGCCAAGAAGGGTCTCGACATCCAGATCATCGAATTCTCCGACTACGTGGTGCCGAACGTCGCGCTCGACACCGGCGAGATCGAAGCCAACTCGTTCCAGCACGGTCCCTATCTCGACAACCAGGTGAAGGACCGCGGCTACAAGATCGTCACGGCGGCGCCGACCGTGAACTTCCCGATGGGCTTCTACTCGAAGAAGTTCAAGAGCTTCGACGAGATCCCGGCGGGTTCGAAGATCTCGATCCAGAACGATCCGACCAACGGCGGGCGCGCCCTGCTGCTGCTCCAGGACAAGGGCTTCCTGAAGCTGAAGCCCGGCGTCGGCGTGAAGCCGACGGTGCTCGACATCGTCGAGAATCCCAAGAAGCTCCAGATCATCGAGATCGACGCGGCGCAGTCGCCGCGGGCGCTCGACGACGTCGCCGCGGCCTCGATCAACACCAACTACGCGACCCAGGCCGGACTCGACCCGGTCAAGGATCCGATCCTCAAGGAGGATCAGAGCGGCCCCTACGTCAACGTGATCGCGGTCCGGGCGGCGGACAAGGACAAGCAGTGGGTCAAGGACCTCGTCGCGGCCTACCATTCGCCGGAAGTGAAGGCGTTCATCGCGACGACGTTCAAGGGCGCGCTGCTCCCCTCCTGGTGAGCGCCGACGAAACGACGACGAACGGGACGGGCCGGGTCGCGAGATCCGGCCCGTTCGCCGTTCCGGAGCATTCGCCATCGGCGGCTTCGGCCCGACCCGCTCAGGATCCACCGGATACCGATAACCAGAAGTTGCGGTCGGCCGAACCGTTCACGGGACGAACCGCCGAAGAACACCCCGCCGCGTCGGCACTCGCACGGTATTTCAGCGCTCTTCCGCTACGTCAGTATTTTCAGATAATTACTTGTTTACTCTTTGAGCGGATAACAGAACGGAAGTCCGGAGGCGGCACCCTCCGGACGACTGAAATTACTGCATCCGCGGGGGCCCAAATGCGTCTCACTGTCAAGTCGTCACTGATCGCCGCGGTGGCGATCCTGGTGAGCTTTCTTCTCGTCGAAGGCTGGGTCGGGGCCACCAGACTGGGCATGATGAAGACCGCCTCGGAAGACCTGTCCGGCAACTGGATGCCGTCGATGCGTCTCCTCGGCGAGATCAAGTACACGGTCACCCGTCATCGCGTCCAGATGAGCCGCATGGTGCTCAACGACGACGAGGAGGTCCTGAAGACGATGGAAGGACGCCTCGCCAACACGCTGAAAGGCCTCGCCGACCTCTCCTCGAAATACGAGAGCCTCGTCTCCACCGATCAGGAGCGGAAGACCTGGGGCGAGTTCAAGCAGGTGTGGGCCGGCTACCTCGACGGGCAGAACAAGATCCAGGCTCTGGCCAGGAAGAACGTCGACGCCGAGGCGACCAAGGCGTTCAACGAATCGACGCCGCACTTCGACAAGGTGGTGGCGGCCCTCGAGGCCGGAATCCAGCTCAACGACAAGGGCGGCGCGGATGCCACCGCCTTCGCCGCCATGGTCTACGACGGAGCGATCCGGATCGTGCTGATCCTGGTCGGCGCAGCGGCGGTGGTCGGCGTCGGCGCCGGCGCATTCGTGGTCCTCGGCGTCACGCGCCCGCTCGATCGGCTGACCGGCGCGATGTCGTCGGTCGCCGGCGGCGATCTCACCTCCGGGATTCCGTCGGTCGAGCGGTCGGACGAGATCGGAGCGATGGCCCGCGCCCTGGTGGTGTTCCGCGACGGCCTCGCCGAGGCGAAGCGGCTGCGCGAGGAACAGGCGGCGAAGGAAGCGGAGGTCGCCCGCCGGATGGTCGCCGAACGCCACCGGATCGCCGACGAGTTCATGGGCACGATGGGCAAGCTCGCCGAAAACTTCGTCAACTCGTCCGGCGAAGTCGCGGACGCCGCCCGCAATCTCTCGGCCACCGCCGAGGAGACCTCGCGTCAGGCCGCGGCGGTCACCCATGCGGCGGAGACCGCGAGCGTCAACGTCGAGACGGTCGCCGCGTCGACCGAAGAGCTGACCTCGTCGGTCCAGGAGATCACCGGGCAGGTGGTCAACTCCGCCAAGGTCGCGGAAACCGCGGCGGAAGAGGCCGCCCATACCGAAGCCAACATCCGGGT
>CALFRR010000276.1 GCA_937919435.1 uncultured Alphaproteobacteria bacterium
GCGGCGGTCCGGCGCGGCAGCTTCCTCGATCAGGCGATCCGAGTGGTGTGCATCGCCGGCCACTCGGTGCCGGTGTTCGTGATGGCGCTGCTGTCGCTGCTGGTCTTCTATTCGGTGCTCGATCTGGCGCCGGGGCCGGGGCGCCAGGGGGTGATGTTCGAGGGGCTGATCGATCCGGTCACCGGCTTCCTGACCATCGACACCCTGCTCGCCGGTGATTTCGACGCCTTCGTCGACGCCCTCGCCCATCTCGCCCAGCCGGCGGCGATCCTCGCCTACGTCAGCATGGCCTACATCACCCGCATGACCCGGGCCTTCATGATCGACGCGCTCGGCGGCGAATACGTCGTCACCGCTCGGGCCAAGGGCCTGTCGGGCGCCGCCGTGGTCTGGAAGCACGCCTTCCCGAACGTCGCGGTGCGGCTGGTGACGGTGCTGGCGCTGACCTACGCCGGTCTGCTCGAGGGCGCCGTGGTGACCGAGACGGTGTTCGCCTGGCCGGGGCTCGGGCAATACCTGACGCTGTCGCTGCTCAACGCCGACATGAACGCGGTGATCGGTTCGGCGCTGCTGGTCGGCGTCATCTACGTCGCCGTCAACCTGTTCGCCGACTTCCTCTATCGACGACTGGATCCGCGCGTCCGATGAAGACCTTTTCCCGCGAATGGCTGCTCAGCGAGACGCCCGCCTCGCGCGCCCAGGCGGCGTGGGGGCGGCGCTATCGGCTGCTCCTCGACCTCACCTCGAACGGACTGGCGGTCGCCGGCTTCCTGATCGTCGTCGTCTGCCTCGTCGCCTCGCTCGGTGCGCCGTGGTTCGCCACCCACGATCCGAGCCTCCAGGAACTCGGCAACCGGCTCGCCCGGCCGTCGGCCACCCATTGGCTGGGAACCGACGAACTCGGCCGCGACGTCTGGTCGAGGATGCTTTGGGGCGGCCGGGTGACCCTCGGCATGGTGATCGTGGTGGTGATGGCGGTGGCGCCGGTCGGTCTGGCGGTCGGTTGCATCTCCGGCTACGCCGGCGGGACGGTCGACCGGGTGATGATGCGGGTGACCGACGTGTTCCTCGCCTTCCCTCGTCTGGTCTTGGCGCTCGCCTTCGTCGCCGCGCTGAAGCCGGGAGTCGAGAGCGCGATCCTGGCGATCGTGCTGACCGCGTGGCCGCCCTATGCCCGGCTCGCCCGGGCGGAGACGCTGACTATCCGCGACGCCGACTTCATCGCCGCGGTGCGGCTGACCGGCGCCTCCCCGGCGCGAATCGTGCTGCGCCACGTCGCGCCGCTCTGCGTGCCGAGCCTCGTCGTCAGGGTGACGCTCGATCTCGGCACCTTCATCCTGACCGCGGCGGCGCTCGGCTTCCTCGGCATGGGTGCGCAGCCGCCGTCGCCGGAATGGGGCGCGATGATCGCCACCACCAAGCGCTTCATCTTCGATCAGTGGTGGGTGCCGACCGCACCGGGCATCGCCATCTTCATGGTCTCGCTGGCCTTCAACCTCCTGGGTGACGGTCTGCGCGACGTCCTCGATCCGAAGCAACGCTGATGCTCGTCGACATCTCCAATCTCAGGATCTCCTTCCCCGGGCGCAACGGCCCGAGCCGGGCGGTGCGCGGCGTGTCGCTGTCGATCGACCGGGAGAAGGTGGCGATCGTCGGCGAGAGCGGGTCCGGCAAGTCGCTGACCGCTCGCGCTCTGATGAAGCTGCTGCCGGACACCGCGACGGTCGAGGCCGACCGGCTCGCCTTCGACGGCACCGACATCCTCGGCGCCGACGAACGGGCGATGCGCCGGCTGCGCGGCAAGCGGATGGGCTTCATCCTGCAGGACCCGAAGTTCTCGCTGAACCCGGTGCAGACGGTGGGCGATCAGGTCGCCGAGGCGTGGCGGCTGCACAAGGGCGGCGGCAAGCGGGAGGCCCGCGAGGCGACCATCGATCTCTTCGCCCAGGTCAAGATCCGCGATCCCGGCAAGGTGGTCGACGCCTGGCCGCACGAGGTGTCCGGCGGGATGGGCCAGCGGATCATGATCGCGATGATGCTGGCCGCCGATCCGGAACTGCTGATCGCCGACGAGCCGACCTCGGCGCTCGACGCCACCGTCCAGGCGGAGATCCTGCGCCTCGTCGAAGATCTGGTGTCGCGGCGCGGCATGGGGCTGATGCTGATCAGCCACGACCTGCCGCTGGTCTCGCACTTCTGCGACCGGGTGGTGGTGATGTACGCCGGCCGGGTGATGGAGACGCTCACCGCCGACAAGCTGGGCCACGCCGAGCATCCCTATACCCGCGGCCTGCTCGCCTGCCTGCCGTCGCTCGAGGCGCCGCGGCGCCGCCTGCCCACCCTGTCGCGCGATCCGGCGTGGCTCGAGCCGACGAGGACCACGCCGTGACGACGACCGACGCGATCCGGGTCGACGACCTGAAGGTACGCTACGGCGACTTCGAAGCGGTCAAGGGCGTGTCCTTCGACGTGCCGGCGGGCGGCAGCTTCGGTCTGGTCGGCGAGAGCGGATCGGGCAAGTCGACGATCCTCAGGGCGCTCGCCGGGCTCGACCGTTCCGGCTGGACCGGCGGCATCGCCTTCGAGGGGCGGACGGTCGCTCGGACCCGCGACCGCGCCTTCTTCCGCTCGGTCCAGATGGTGTTCCAGGATCCCTATGGGTCGCTGCATCCGCGCCAGACGGTCGACCGGATCCTCTGCGAGCCGCTCGACGTGCACGGCATCGCCGACACCGAGAAGCGCATCGCCCGCGGCCTCGACGAGGTCGGCATCCCCCAGGCGTTCCGCTTCCGCTATCCCCATCAGCTCTCCGGCGGCCAGCGCCAGCGCATCGCCATCGCCCGTGCGCTGATCCTCGAGCCGCGGATCCTGCTGCTCGACGAGCCGACCTCGGCGCTCGACGTCTCGGTCCAGGCGGAGATCCTCAATCTGCTGGTCGACCTGCGCGAGGAACGCGGCCTGACCTTCGTCACCGTCACCCACAATCTCGCGGTGGTCGCGCATCTGTGCGACCGGCTCGGGGTGATGCAGGCGGGCGTCATGGTCGAACAGCTCTCGGTCGAGGACCTACGGCTCGGCCGGGCCCGACATCCGCACACGCGCGAGTTGCGCGCCCTGACCGTCGGGCTCGAGGCGCCCTGACGGTCCACTTCCGGAGTTCTGCGATGCCTTCCCTTCCGACGCCGAACTGGTCGGCGGCCCGCGACGCGGCCGCGGCGATCGTCGCTCCCTGGAATAATGCCGACGCCCCCGGCGGGGCGATCGCGGTGTTCGATGCCGACGGCATCCGGGCGGCGGTCTGCGGCGGCCTCGAGAATCCGGCCGGCGGTGCGCCGTTCGGGCTCGACACGGTGGTGCGCTACGCCTCGGTGACCAAGCACGTGTTCGCGAGCCTCCTCACCTCGCGCCCCGACCTCGTCGGGCTCGACGACCGGCTCGGCGACCATCTGCCGGAACTCTCCGGCGAACTCGCCGAGGTGACGGTCGGACGCGCCCTCGACATGTCCTCCGGCCTCCCCGACGTGCGCGACACCCTGGCGATCCTCGGGCTCGGGGTGACCGCGGTCAGCGAAGCCGAGCCGATCCTCGCCGCGCTCGGCCGGATCGACCGGCTGAACTATCCCTGCGGTTCGGAAATCTCCTATTCGAACACCGGCTACCGGCTGGTCGAGACGGCGCTCGCCCGCAAGGGCCTGCCGTTCGCCCGCGGCATGGCGGAGTGTTTCGCCGGTCCGCTGGGGCTCGGCTGGACCGCGCCGGAGACATGGGCCGATCCGGTCGCCGGACTGGCGCCGGGCTGGTGGATGGGGCCGACCGGCTGGCAGATGGGCTATGCCGGGCTGCATCTCTCCGCGTCGGGCTGTCTCACCGGCAGTCTCGCGGCGCTGGTGCGCTGGCTCGGGGCGCTGCTCGGCGACGAGGCGCCGGTCGCCGGCACCCTCGGCCGCCTCGCCGCACCGCGCCGGCTCTCCGACGGGAGGCCGTCGGGCTACGGCCTCGGCATCGCGCGATCGGAGATCGACGGCCGGAGCTTCGTCGGCCACGGCGGGTCGCACGTCGGCTACAAGACCAACTTCCTCCTCGATCCCGAACTGAAGCTCGGCGTCGCCGTCGTCTCCAATCGCGAGGACACGCTCGCCGCCGACGCCTCGCGGGCGGTGATGGCGGCACTGCTCGGCCTGTCGCTGCCGAGCCGCCCGCACGGCCTGCCGGAAGGAATCTGGGTCGAGGCGAGCGGCCCGAACTGGCTGGAGGTCGGCCCGTCCGGGGTCACCTTCCTCGGCGCGGCGGAAGCGCTCTCCGGCGGCACCTGCGGCTGCGCGATCTCCGGATCCGCCACCCTGCCGATCCGTCTGGGCTTCGACGGGACGGCGATCGAGGGCGAGATCGGCCATGCCCGGCGGCGCTTCCTTCGGGCGACGGGCGGCGAGACGACCGCGGCGATCGAGGGCGAGTGGGTGGCTGACGCGTTCTCCGCCCGTTTCGAGATCGTCGGCGACCGCCTGTACAGCGGCGTCGGGCCGGCACGGCTCGGCTCGCGTCTGGTGTCGCTCGGCGGCGGCCGGTTCCTGGTCGAAGGACGCGACGGACCGTGGGCGAAGCGCTTCGTGCTGGTCGTCGACGGCGACGGGCTCCGCGCGGCGATCCATCGCAGCCGGATCCTGCGGTTCCGCCGGGCCTGAGAAGGAGCGCGTCCGACGCGACGCCGCAGCCGGTTTTCGGGGTCGACAGCGGGTTCGTGAACCGGCTACCCATGTCCGGAGCGCGGGCCTCGTCTCCCGCCCGGCCGGACGACCGGGAGAGCCGAGGCCGCGGCGGGACCGAACCGCGGTCGGATCCGTCGCGCCGCGCGCGATCATCACGTCCGAACGCGGGAGCGGCCCCATGCGCGTACTGCTCGTCGAGGACCATCCCGATCTCGCCCAGTGGCTCGCCCAATGGCTGACCCAGGGCGGCTTCGTGGTCGAGCGGATCGATCGCGGCGACGACGCCGATCTGGCGCTGTCGACCAACCGCTACGACCTCGTCATCCTCGATCTGTCGCTGCCGCATCTCGACGGGCTCGACGTGCTCGCCCGGCTGCGCGACCGCGGCGACAACACGCCGGTGCTGGTGCTGACCGCCCGTGGCGGCAAGAACGACCGGGTACGCGGCCTGAACCTCGGTGCCGACGACTATCTTCCGAAGCCCTTCGAACTCGACGAGTTGGAGGCCCGCATCCGGGCACTGCTGCGCCGGTCGAACGCCCAGACGCCGCGCCAGAAGATCGGACGGCTGATCCTCGACACCCGCAACCGCGAGGTCACCCTCGACGGGCGGCCGTTGCAGCTGACGCCGCGCGAACTCGCCGTTCTGGAGGCGCTCGCCGCCCGCCTGGGGCGGCCTGTGGCCCGCGAGACGGTGTTCAACCGGGTCTTCGAATTCGATTCCGACGCCCGGATCGAGAGCATCGAGATCTACGTGCATCGCCTGCGCAAGAAGATCGAGGGCTCCGGCGCCACCATCACCACGCTCAGGGGACTGGGCTATGCCCTCTCGGTCGACGCCTGAGGGGAACGATCGGAGGGGGGCATGAGGAGTCTCGCCGGACAACTGGCGCTGGTCGGCCTGCCGGTGATGGTGCTGCTGTTCGGCTTCGACGCGGTCATCTCCTACCGGGACGCCCGCGAGACGGTGAACGCCGCCCACGACCGCGCCCTGCGGACCGCCCTGGTGCTGCTCCACCGCGAACGGGCCGCGCCGGACGTCGCGCCGCGTCTGCTCGCCGAGAGCCTCGCGGCGTCGATCGAGGACGTGCACTTCGCCTTCGTCGACCACGGCGGCAACACCGTCGCCGGCGACGGCGACCTGCCCTACCGGCGGCCGACCGCCGAGGAGCCGTTCCGTTTCCACAACGGCCATCACCGCGGTCGGCCGGTGCGGATCGGCGCGCTCAGGGTCGCCCCCGGCGACGGGGCGGCGAGCGACGACGGCGCCTTCCTGGTGGTGGCGGAGAGCACCCGCCCGCGGGTCGAGGCGATCCACCACCTCGTCGGCCGCGAACTTTGGCGGCATCTCTGGTCCGCCGCGGCGGCGCTGGCGCTCGCCTGGTTGGCGCTGCGCGCGCTGCGCCGCGAGATCGATCGGCCGGCGGCGATCCTCGCCCGACGCGAGGCGGAGGACATGACGCCGTTGGCGACCGAAGGGGTGCCGACGGAGGTGCTTCCGCTGATCGACGCGGTCAACGGGCATCTCGCCCGCCTCGCCGGGCTGTTCGAGGCGAGCCGGCGGTTCGCCGCCGACGTCGCCCATCAACTGCGCACGCCGCTGACCCTGCTCGGCGCGCAGGCCCAGTACGGCCTGCGGCTCGACGATTCCGCCGGGCTCAGACGGGCGCTCGAAGGGGTCTCCAACGCATCGCGCGGAGCGCAGCGTCTCTGCAACCAGATGCTGACCCTGTCGCGGATCGAGGCGGTGAAGGGGGCGATGCGCGACGGCGTCCGGATCGACCTCGCCGCAATGCTGCGCGAGACGGCGCTCGACCTGTCGGTGCTGGCGATCGAGAAGCGGATCGACCTCGCCTACGAGGACGGGGGCGAGCCGGTCCACACGATCGGCAACGAGATCATGCTGCACGAGCTGTTCTCGAACCTGATCGACAACGCGCTGCGCTACACGCCGCGCGAAGGTCGGGTCGGGATCACGCTGAAGACCCGGGACGGACAGGCCGAGGTCGAGATCGCGGACAGCGGTCCGGGCATCCCGCCGGAGCGTCGGGAGGCGGCGTTCCAACGTTTCCACCGGCGGCTCGACCGATCCGGCTCCTCCGGATCCGGCCTCGGATTGGCGATCGCCCATCAGATCGCGCTGGTCCATCGCGGCACCATCGCCTTCGACGACGTCGAGGGCGACCGTGGTTTCGTCGTCCGCGTCAGACTTCCGATCGAGGAGGGCCCGAGCGGGGCGATTCCGAAAGGTTCGTGAAAGGAACCCCTCCTCCAATCCACTCACAGGGTCTCGCACCCTGCAACGACAAGAGGAGGATTCCCATGGAGATGCGCCGCCTGCTTCTCGCCGCCCTGGTGGCCGTCGGGGTTCAGACGCTTCCCGCCCAGGCGCAGGAGAAGCTCTACGTCTACACCTCGATGAAGGAATCGCTGATCGGCCAGCTGAAGACCGCCTTCGTCGCGAAACATCCCGAAGTGAAGATGGACTATCAGTCGGCCGGAGCCGGCAAACTGATGGCCAAGATCGCCGCGGAACGCGAATCCGGCTCGCTGCTCGCCGACATCCTGTGGACCAGCGAGGTTCCGGACTTCTATCAGCTGAAGGACCAGGGCGTGCTCGAGACCTACGTGCCGAAGGAGATCGGCGCGCTGGTCAATCCGCTGCCCGACTACGACGGCGCCTTCACCGCGGTCCGTCTCGGCACCCTCGGCATCGCCTACAACACCCGGCTGATCAAGGAAGCCCCGAAGACCTGGGCCGACGTGCAGAAGCCCGCCTACAAGGGCGCCTACGGCATCGCCAATCCGGCCCTCTCCGGCACCGCCTACATGAGCGTCTCGGCGCTGGTGAAGCAGTTCGGCTGGTCCTACATCGAAGCCCTCCGCGCCAACGGCGCCAAGATGGGCAAGGGCTCCGGCCAAGTGGTCGACGACACCGCCTCGGGCGATCTGCTGGGCAGCCTCGCGGTCGACTACATCACCCTCGACAAGGTCGACAAGGGCGCCACCCTGGCTCTGGTCTATCCGCCGGAGACGCTGGTGATCCCGAGCCCGATCGCGATCATGAAGGGCTCCAAGAACCTCGAAGCGGCCAAGAAATTCGTCGACTTCGTGCTGTCGAAGGAAGGCCAGACGATCATCGCCAAGGAAGGCACCCTGCCGGTCAGGACCGACGTCGAGGTTCCCGATCGTTATCCGATGCCTCCGGTGGCCGATGCGATGAAGCGTGCCATCAAGATCGACTATCGACAGATGATGGCCGAGAAGGAAGCCACGATCAAGAAGTTCACCGACATCATGCAGAAGTGAACGATCGGGGTAGTGCGATGAGTTCAGTAGAAATCACCGGTCTCTCCAAATCCTATGGAGATCGCGAGATCCTGAAGGGGCTCGACCTGAAGGTCGAAGCGGGAGAGTCCTTCACTCTCCTCGGCCCCTCGGGGTGTGGCAAGACGGTCCTGATGCGTCTTCTCGCCGGCTTCGAAACGCCGAACAGGGGCCGTATCAGAATCGGCGACGACGTCGTCGCCGACGCCGGGACCAACGTCCCGCCGGACCGGCGCGGCATCGGCATGGTCTTCCAGGACTATGCCGTGTGGCCGCACATGAGCGTGCGCGAAAACGTCGCCTACCCCCTGAAGATCCAGCGCGTCCCGGCCGAGGACCGGGACCGTCGGACCAATCGGGCGATCGGGCAGGTCGGGCTCACCGGTCTCGAAGACCGGATGCCCTCGCAACTGTCGGGCGGCCAGCAACAGCGGGTCGCCCTCGCCCGGGCGCTGGTCTCCGAGCCGAAGCTGCTGCTGCTCGACGAACCGCTCAACAACCTCGACGCCAACCTGCGCGAGGAGATGCGGTTCGAGATCCGTGAACTCCAGCAGAAGCTGGGGATCACCATCGTCTACGTCACCCACGACCAGGAGATCGCCCTGGCGATCGCCGACCGGATCGGAGTGATGGACGAGACCGGCGCGCTGCGACAGGTCGGCCGTCCCGACGAGGTCTTCGACCGGCCGGCCGACGCCTACATCTACCGGTTCCTCGGGGTCGCCAACTTCGTTCCGATGCATCGGGTCGACGGCGAGTGGCGCTTCCCGGACGGAATCGGACGATGGACCGAAGCCCCGCCGGATCTCCCCGGCGACCGGCTGACCCTCGGCTGCCGGCCGTTCGACATCGTCGTCACCCGCTCCGGCGACGGGCTGCCCGGCATCGTCCGCCGGGCGAGCTTCCTCGGCGCGCAGATGGACTATCTGATCGAGGCCGGCGGGGTGACCTTCCGGGCCGCCACCGACAGTCGGCGGGCGCTGTCGCCCGAATACTGTTTCGCCGACGGCGAGAGCTGTCGCCTCACCTTCCGCGGCGCCCAGTGGTTCGACGCGGCCGCATCCGACGGCGAAGGAGGTCCGCGATGACCGGTACGCTGCGCTTCGGCACGCCGCAGATCCTGTTCGGTCTGGCGGTCGCCATTCTCGTCGTCTTCGTCGCGGTCCCGGTGCTGTTGATCTTCTTCAACGCGCTGTGGGTCGACGGCGCCTTCAACCTCGCCGACACGATCAAGGTGCTGAGCGAGCCCGAAACCTATCGGGCGCTGATCAACTCGCTGATCCTCGCCTCGGGCGTGACGGTCACGGGAACGATCGTCGGCACCTTCTTCGCCTGGCTCGTGACCCGCACCGACCTTCCCTACAAGGGAGCGATGAAGGTTCTGTTCCTCGTCCCCTTCATGCTGCCGTCGTTCATCGGCGCGCTCGCCTGGAAGATGCTGTTGTCGCCGCGGTCCGGCTACATCAACCGCTTCTTCATGGAGACGCTCGGCTTCCCGGATGCGATCTTCAACATCTACTCCTACCACGGCATCATCCTGGTGGAGACGATGTATCTCTTCCCGTTCGTGTTCATCCAGGTGTGCGGTGCGCTCGAACGGATGGACCCGACGCTCGAGGAATCCGCCCGCATCTCCGGCGCCGACCTGTTCACCATCACCCGCAAGATCACCATTCCGCTGGTGATGCCGTCGATCCTGTCGGGTGCGCTGCTGATCATGCTCTATTCTATGGCGCACTTCGGCACGGTGGCGATGCTCGGCATCGAGGCCGGGATCTACAACATCCCGACCCTGATCTACGAGCGGATCCACCAGAGCGCCGGCTCCTTCGCCTCGATCCGGACCGCGACGGTCCTGTCGACGGTGCTGGTGTTCACCGCGGCGCTGATCATCTGGGCCCAGAACAAGATCCTCTCCGGCGGGCGCTACCAGATCATCGCCGGCAAGAGCTTCCGGCCGACGGAGATCCGTCTGCGCGGCCTGAGGACTCCGCTGCTGTTGTTCTGCATCGCCTACATCGGCTTCACCATCGTGCTGCCGACGGTGACGATCTTCCTGGTCGGTGGTCTGAACACCTACGGCCTGCCGATCTCGCCGGAGAACATGACCTTCGACAACTACTACCACATCCTGTTCGAGTGGGATCTGACCCGCGACGCGATCTGGAACAGCATCGGTCTGGGCTTCGCCTCGGCACTGATCACCATGTTCGCCGGCGTGATCATCTCCTACGTGATCGTCAAGATGAAGGTCCGGGGCAAGGGCATCCTCGAGTTCCTGGGCATGCTGCCGTTCTCGGTGCCGGGATCGGTGATCGCGCTCGGCGTCATCCTGGCCTGGTCCGGCAAGTACGGCGTCAACATCTACAACACCATCTGGATCATCCTGGTCGCCTACATCGCCCGCTACATGGCCTTCGCGCTGAAGGCCAACTCGGCGGCGCTCGAACAGGTGCACAACTCGCTGGTCGAGGCGGCACGGGCCTCGGGCGCCACCATGTGGCAGGCGCTCAGGGACATCGTGATCCCGCTGGTGCGGCCGGGCATGGTGGCGGCGTTCTTCCTGATCTTCCTGCCGGCGCTGCGCGAACTGACGGTCTCGGTGCTGCTCTACGGACCGACCACCCGGACCATCGGCGTCGCCATCTACACCCTCAACGAGGACGGCGAGACGGTCTATGCGGCGGCCATGTCGGGCGTCGCACTGATCATCATCGTCACCGCCGAAGTGGTGGTGAAGCGCTTCTTCAAGGTCAAACAGTGAGCGAGAGCGCCATGTCCTATCTCAAGCTGAACGGGATCGACAAGCGCTTCGGCAACGTCGCTGCGGTCTCCGGACTGAACCTGGAAGTGGCACCCGGCGAGTGCGTGGCGATGCTCGGCCCCTCGGGCTGCGGCAAGACCACGACGCTGCGGATGGTCGCCGGCTTCGAAGACATCGACGGCGGCGAGATCGTCGCCGGCGAGAAGCTCCTGTCGTCGAAGGTGCAGAACTACTACCTGCCGCCGGAGAAGCGTGATTTCGGCATGGTCTTCCAGGCCTTCGCCGTCTGGCCGCATCTCTCGGTGTTCGAGAACATCGCCTTCCCCCTGCGGATCCGCAAGCTGTCGGGCGACGAGATCAAGCGGCGGGTCGACGAGGCGTTGCGCTACACCAACCTCGCCAAGTTCGCCGACTCCCGGCCCGACGACCTGTCGGGCGGCGGCAAACAGCGGATCGCCCTCGCCCGGGCGCTGGCGATCCGCCCCAAGGTGATGCTGCTCGACGAACCGCTGTCCAGCCTCGACCCGCATTTCCGCGAGGAGATGCGCTTCGAGATCAAGGACATCCAGCGCCGGCTCGGGTTCTCGATCCTCTACGTCACCCACGATCAGTCGGAGGCCATGGCGCTCTCCGACCGGATCCTGGTGATGAAGAAGGGGGTGGTGCAGCAGGTCGGCACGCCGCGCGACGTCTACTACCGGCCGGCGAACCGCTTCGTCTTCTCGTTCATCGGCCTGTCGAGCTTCCTCCGGGTGCGTTTCGCCTCCGGCGGACTGTACGTCGACGAGTTGCCGCTGCCGCTCTCCGCGGTCGAGGCGGCTCCGGACGAACTGGTCGGGGCCGGCGACGGCGTGCTGGCGGTCCGGCCCTCCGACGTCGACTTCGTCGACGAGGGCGGGCTGCGCGGGGTCGTGCGGCGGCGGTCCTACCTCGGCGAGATCGTCGACTACCAGATCGCGGTCGGCAGTCAGATGCTGCGTGTCCAGAAGACCCGCCACGAGACCGGACCGCAGGTCGGCGAGACCTGCGGCCTGACCTTCGCGATGGCCAACTGGTACCCGCTCTCCGACATCGCGGAGGCGTGAGCCGGCCCGGCGCCGCTCGAGCGAAAACGCGCAGACGACGATCACGGTCGCGCCGGCCCCTCGGATCATCCGGGGGGCCGGCGTCGTCGTCTCGGGCGTCGGCGAGGACCGGCGCGATGACCGTTCCATGCCGCAGTGACGCATTTCGCGCAAAGGCAAGTCGATCCCGGCGGCACACGCCCGGGCCGATCCGGACGGACACATCACTGTTTCTTCAAGATTTTTTGCGACTGCGAAGCGATCTTCCGCACCACGATGTCGCGAACGCGGTCGAAAGGATGCGTTGACACGCTCGCAAACGAGCGTACGTTGGCGGATATCGGTCAAACACGGGAAAGCCCCATGGATCCCGATTCCCCTTTCGAGCCCGGGTCGGCCGGCGATGCCGAGGAGCGCGCCGAACGCGAGGCGGTGATGGCCTATCGCGAGGCGCCGCAGCGTCAGGCGCGGTTGCTCGGACAGCTGCGTTCGCAGGTGTTCGTCGACGTTCAGGCGCTGACCGACGAACTCGGGGTGTCGGTGTCGACGATCCGGCGCGACCTCGCGGAACTGGAGCGCCAGGGGCTGTTGCGGCGGACCCACGGCGGCGCCGTGGTGGTCAATCAGGTGACCCGCGATTCCGAAGCCGCGGTGCGCGAGACCACCAACGTCGAGGAGAAGCTCCGGATCGGCGCGGCGGCGGCGGCCTTCGTCGCGGACGGCGACACGGTGATGATCGACAGCGGCACCACCTCGCTGCAGGTGGCGCGGCGCCTCGTCGGCAATCCGAGCCTGACCTTCGTCACCAACGGCACCGACGTGCTCGCCGCGCTGATCGCCGGCGGGGCGACCCGGGTCCACTCGATCGGCGGCGAATTCGTCGCCATCAACCATTCGCTGAGCGGCAGCATGGCGGCCGATCAGGTGCGCCGCTTCAACGTCGACAAGGCGATCCTGTCGGTCACCTCGGTCGACCTGAAGCGCGGGCTGATCTGCACGCTGAGCCCGCAGATCGGCTGCGTCCAGCAGGCGATGATCGAAGTCGCTCAGACCGTCATCGTGGTCGCCGACCATTCGAAGTTCGACCGGACCGCGCTGTCGGTGATCGCGCCGCTCGACGACGTCGACTACGTCGTCACCGACGCGGGAACCCGGCCGCTGATCGCTTCGGTCGGCGAGAAACTCAAGAAGAAGATCGTCTTCGCCTGACATCGGGCCGCGACGAACGACCGGGAGGAAGGACACGTGTCCGGGATCGCCGTGGAGAATCTGGTCAAGCGCTTCGGTGCGGTGGCTGCGGTCGACGACGTCAGCTTCACCACCGGGGATTCCGAGTTCGTCGCGCTGCTCGGACCATCCGGCTGCGGCAAGTCGACGACTCTGCGGCTGGTCGCCGGATTGGAGACGGCGACCTCGGGGCGCATCCTGATCGGCGACAGGGACGTCACCTCGGCGCCGCCCTCGAAGCGCTCGCTGTCGATGGTGTTCCAGTCCTATGCGCTGTTCCCGCATCTGACCGTGGTCGGCAACATCCTGTTCGGCCTGTCGGTGCGCGGGGTTCCGAAGGCCGAGCAGAAGGCTCGGCTCGACCGGGTGGTCGACATGCTCGGCCTGACCACGCTGCTCGATCGCCGGCCGTCGCAGCTCTCCGGCGGCCAGCAGCAGCGGGTGGCGCTCGGCCGGGCGCTGGTCGCGGAGACCCGGGTCTGCCTGCTCGACGAGCCGCTGTCCAACCTCGACGCCCAGCTCCGGGCCGAGATGCGCAACGAGATCCGCGGCCTGCAACAGCGGCTCGGGATCGCCATGCTGTTCGTCACCCACGACCAGACCGAAGCGATGAGCATGGCAGACCGGATCATCCTGATGCGCAACGGCCGGGTCGAGCAGTCCGGCGCACCGCACGAGCTCTACGAGAACCCGGCCTCGACCTTCGCCGCCCGGTTCGTCGGCACGCCGCCGATGAACGTCGTCGATCTCGTCGACGGCCCCGGCGGGCGGACCATCTCCGGCTCGACCGGGCCGGCGGTGCTGCCCTCCGGCGATCTGCGGCTGCAGCTCGGGCTCCGGCCCGAGGCGGTCCACTATGCCGGCGAGGGCCATCCGGCGATCGTCGAGACGATCGAATATTTCGGCGCCGACACCATCGCGACCTGCCGCATCGGCGATCAGAAGATGGTGGTGCGCAGTCCGGGACGACCGACCCTCGCCAAGGGGGCGGCCGTCCATCTCGCCTGGTCCGACGCGGCTCGGCACTTCTTCGACGCCGAGACCGGGTTGCGTCGCGACGAACCATGAGACGGGGACAGAGAAGTCCTCCGACAACCCCCACGCGGGAGGAAAGACGATGCTGAACTGGAGACAGACTCGGTTGGCCGTCACCCTGGCGGCTTCGGTGTGCGCCTCGGCGCTCGCCACCGGCATGGCCGAGGCGAAGACCGCCGTCACCTTCTTCTATCCGATCCAGGTCGGCGGTCCGCTGACCAAGGCGATCGACGACTACGTCGCCAAGTTCGAGGCCGCGAACCCCGACATCGACGTGGTCCCGGTCTATTCCGGCAACTACCTCGACACCACCACCAAGGCGCTGACCGCCGCCAAGAGCGGAACGCCGCCGACGGTGGCGGTGCTCCTGGCCACCGACATCTTCACTCTGATCGACGAGGACGCGGTCGAGCCGATCGATCCCTACATCAAGTCGGCCGACGACAAGGCCTGGGTCGACGGCTTCATGCCGGCCTTCCTCGCCTCCGCCAAGGTCGAGGGTCATCTCTGGGCGGCGCCGTTCCAGCGGTCGACCGCGGTGCTCTACTGGAACAAGAAGGCCTTCGCCGAGGCCGGTCTCGATCCGGCCAAATACCCGACCACCTGGGACGAGATGGTCGCCTACGGCAAGGCGGTGACCAAGAAGGACGGATCCGGGCGGGTCACCCGCTGGGGCGTCGGCATCCCCGGCAACGTCGGTTCGGCTCCGTGGCTGTTCGGCGCGCTGGCCATCCAGAACGGCGCCAAGCTGATGAACGACGCCGGTACCGAGACCTATCTGACCGACCCGAAGGTGGTCGAAGCGCTGAAGTTCTGGGTCGACCTGCAGAAGCAGGGAATCCATCCGCCGGGCATCCAGGAATGGGGCACCACGCCCTCCGACTTCCTGGAAGAGCGCATCGCGATGGTGTGGACCACCACCGGCAACCTGTCGAACCTGCTCGCCAACGCCAAGTTCGACTTCGGCCTCGCCCCCTATCCGGGCAAGGTGGCGCCCGCCTCGGTGCTCGGCGGCGGCAACTTCTACGTCTTCAAGAAGGCGAGCGCGGCCGAGAAGGAGGCCGGGTTCAAGTTCATCAAGTTCATGACCTCCGACGAGATCCTCGCCGACTGGTCGATCAAGACCGGCTACGTCGCTCCGCGCCCGGGCTCCTGGGAGACCCCGGCGCTGAAGGACTACGTCGCCAAGGTGCCGGCCGCCGCGGTCGCCCGCGACCAGATCCCGCGCTCGGTGCCGGAATTCTCCACCCACGAGAACGCCCGGACCTCGAAGGTGCTCTCCGACGCGCTCGCCGCCGCCCTGACCGGCACCAAGACGCCGGAAAAGGCGCTCGGCGACGCTCAGGCGGAGATCGACCGCATCCTGAAGCCCTATCGCTGAGCCGCGCCGGCCGACCCCGGTCGGCACCGACCGTCCCGCCGGATTCCCGGCGGGACGGAGACGGAGGGATCGACGCATGAGAGCCTCGCGCAACGCGATCTACGGCAGTCTGCTGCTGCTTCCAGCGGCGGTCCTGCTGTGGACCTTCACCTACCAGCCGATCGTCACGACTTTCGTCGACAGCCTGTTCTCGACCGCCCGCGGCCGCCGGCCGTCGGTGTTCGTCGGCTTCGACCAGTATCGGACGATGATCGCCGATCCGGTGTTCTGGAAGGCGCTCTCCAACAACGTCTGGTACGCGCTCGCCACGATCCCCGCTTCGATGGTGCTGGCGCTGGTGATGGCGCTGCTGGTCAACCAGCACCTGCGCGCCAAGGGGCTGGTGCGGATGGCGTTCTTCGCGCCGACCATTCTGCCGATGGTGGCGGTCGCCAACATCTGGCTGTTCTTCTACGCGCCCGACTACGGGCTGGTCGATCGCGCTCTGCAGGTCTTCGGGCTCGGCGGGCACAACTTCCTCGGCAGTGCCGACACCGCCCTTCCGGCGCTGATCGTCATCACCGTCTGGAAGGAAGCCGGGTTCTTCATGATCTTCTATCTCGCCGCCCTGCAGCAGATCTCGCCGACCCTGATCGAGGCGGCGGAGCTCGAGGGGGCGACCTTCCGGCAGAAACTCGTCCGGGTGATGCTGCCGCTGCTGATGCCGACGACGCTGTTCATCTCGATCAACGCGGTGATCGGCGCCTTCCGTCTGGTCGACCACATCGTGGTGATGACCAAGGGCGCGCCCGACAACGCCACCACGCTGTTGCTGTTCTACGTCTATCAGGTCGGCTTCGGTTACTGGGACACGGCCTATGCGGCGGCGCTGACCATGGTGCTGCTCGCCCTCCTCGCCCTGATCGCCTTCGTCCAGTTCGGCATCGTCAGATCGGAAGAGCGTCGTGTAGGGAAAGAGTGTAGATCTCGGTGG
>CALFRR010000277.1 GCA_937919435.1 uncultured Alphaproteobacteria bacterium
GCTCTCGATGACCAGCGCACCGCGGGCGGCGCCGGTCATGCCGAAGGCGGCGGCCACCGCCCAGCCGACCGCGGCACCGCCGAGGACGCGGACCAGTGACATCACGGTGGCCCGGCCGAGGCGCGACACGTTCAGCTGCGCCAGAGCGGCGCCCAGCGACATC
Organism: uncultured Alphaproteobacteria bacterium; assembly: GCA_937919435.1. Lineage (GTDB taxonomy): Bacteria > Pseudomonadota > Alphaproteobacteria > Rhizobiales > Ancalomicrobiaceae > Siculibacillus. The sequence continues at coordinate 164 of CALFRR010000277.1, forward strand.
AGCATCAGCGGCACGGCGAGCGATCCGGCGAGATCGGTGGTGTTGACGATCCAGGCCGGCGGCGTGATCCCGAGGACGTTGAGCAGGACCGCGACGATCGTCACGTGGACGAACGGCAGACGCATCAGGCCGCGGAGATCGAGCCGACCGGCGGCGAGCGCCGGACCGACGGTGAACTGGCCGACCGCGGCGGCCGCGAAATAGATCATCGCCAGCGCCATCCCCTCGTCGCCGAAGGCGAAGAAACAGACGGGCAGCCCCATGTTGCCGACGTTGGAGAAGATCAGGGAGGGCAGGTAGATCCGCGACGAGAGCCCGGCGAGACGCAGGCCGATCGCGCCGGCGACGCCCATCACCAGCATGCAGAGAACCGCCGCGACCCCCATCGTCGCGACGTCGATCAGCGGCAGCCGCATCTTGGTGAAGATCGAGAAGACCAGTGACGGCGCACCGACCAGGGTCATCAGGTGGGTGACCATGATCTGATCGAACGGCAGTCCACGCTTCGCCCAGACCCAGCCGATCAGCGAGATCAGGAACGCCGGGGCGATCACGGCCGCCAGGTCGGAAATCAGAGTCATGCGCCGACCGGCCCCGAAGAGAGAGTGACCGGGCGGCGGCAGCCGATCGGCGATCCGGTATGGACCGGAACGGGTGTCCGCTCAAGACCGCCGACGACGGACGGCACCGCCGCGTCCGCATCGCCGGAGATCCTCCTCGGACCCCACCGCACCACCGACTGCGGCGGCGGGGCTCAGGGCACCTCGCCGCAGCCGATCATCCGTTGGCAGCCGTCGAGGAACAGGCACAGGCGGAAGCCGCTGCTCGGCACCTCGCGGACGTTCTGCCGGGCGACGCCGATGCAGACGTCGGCGATGCCGACGGTGTTCATCGTCCAGCGCCGGACCCACATCCGGCGCATCGCGCCCTGTGCGAAGGGCACCGCTTCGAACGGCGTGTCGGTCGACATGAACACCGGCACCGGCTGACCGTTCTGCGGAACGAAGGCGCGGAACTGGCCGTGCGCCCAGCCGCCCTGTTTCGACACCATCACGAGACCGATGTAGGGGACCGGTCCGCCGCTCGGCACCGAGAAGAACCAACCGGAATCGGTGTCGGTCTCGGCGACCGCCAGGGTCGGCAGCGGCATCGTTCCGTTCGGCGGAACCAGCATCGGCGGCAGCCCGCCGCTCTGCATCGGCGCCGACGGTCCGGGAACCCGGGTCGGCGGTGCCGGGTCGGGAGCCGTCGGCCCGCTCGGATCGATCGTCGGATCGGCTCCGGGCGGTGTCGGCTCGGGCAGCGTCGGTACGGGCCGCGCCGGTTCGGGCGCGGGAGCGGGCGTCGGCGCGGGGGCGGGCGTGGGAGCGGGGGGCGGCGCCTCCTTCTTCGGCGTCTGCGGTGCGGGAGCCGGCGACGGTTCGGGCGGACGCTTCGGTGCCTCCACGGCCGCAGGCTTCGGCGATGCGAGCCAGCCCATCCGATCGGCGCCGAAGTAGCCGCCGGCGAGGAGCGCGACGACCGCCACGGCGAGGAGTCCGCGGCGTCCGCCCGATCGCCGCACCGGATCCGGCGACACCGGCGACAGCCCGACCCGGGGATCGGGCGACGGCGCCGATTTCGGATCCGGCGCCATCGCGACGATGCTCGAGGCACCGAGCCAGTCGGAACCCTCGCCGGCCGGATCGGATCGTCCCGCAGAGGCGGAGGCGGTGTTCAGGCCGAGCCCGTCGGCGAGTGCCAGCAGCACCGAACGGGAGATGTCCGGCCGGGTGCCGTGCCGTCCCTCCATCGCGGCGCACAGCCGATCGATCTCCAGCGAGAGGCGGGGCCCGGCGTTCTTCAACGTCTCGACCGCGCCGTCCTCCAGCGCGAGCGCCAGAATCTTGATCTCGCGGTGGCTCTCCGGCATCCGGTCGGCGAGCAGAGACAGGAGCCGCCGGCGGCTGGTGAAGGCACCGTCGCCGAACCGGACCCGAAGTTCGCCCAGAACCTCGGCGAGCAGCGCACGCGTCGACGTGTCGTTCATGGAACCTCTCCGCAGCCGATCAACCGCCGGCAATCGGAACCGAGCACACAGAGCCTGAAACCGCGGACCGGTACGTCGGTCCCCGGCGCCAGCGCCGCGACGCAGATCCCGTCGACGCCGATCTCGTTCTTGACCCAGGCGGAGGTCTGCAACTTGCGGATCACCGCGCCCTCCGCCTTCTCCAGGGTGAAGGCGGCCGGCCGCGTGACCGCCCGCGGTTCCTTGTCGCCGGGTTCGAACAGGCCGACCTGGCCGAGGCTCCAGGCCGTCGCCCGGGCGGTCATCAGGACGCCGACCATCGTGCCGCCGGCATCGGTCGGCAGGGCGAAGGCGTAGAAGTGGGCCGTGTCGTTCTGCTCGAAGCGCAGCGTCGGCAGAGTCACACCCTTGCCCGGGGCGACCAGCATCGGCGGCGCCTCGTCCTGCGGTCCGGCGGAGGGCGTGCCGGTGGGCGGACGTGCCGGCGCCGGGCGGCCGGCGGGCGGCGGCGGCGCCGTGTCGGGG
>CALFRR010000278.1 GCA_937919435.1 uncultured Alphaproteobacteria bacterium
GGTCAGCGTGCCGGCCATGCACAGCATGCCGACGAGGCCCGGCCAGGTGCCGTCGAAGTTGGCGAGCAGCAGGATCGGCCCCTTGTGGAGGGCCAGACAGTTGGCGAGGTGATGCGAATACTGCCAGGCGGTCAGCAGCACGATCACCGGCGCGTTCGGATCGATCGTCGCGAACACGTCGGAGCCCTCGCGCTGCGAGGAGATGAACCCGTGGCCCTTGTCGGCCTTGATCGAATGGGCGCGGCGGGCGGTCTTGCCGAGCGCGGCGAGCGCCTTCTCGAGCAGCACCTCGTACTTCGCCTCGACCGGCCAGCACTCGACGTTGGCGCTCTCGCGCAGATCGGCGTTGGTGACGAACAGGACCTCGTTCGGTCCGGGCGTCAGATAGGCCGGCTCGAGCGGCAGTTTGACGTTCAGCATGGGCTTTCGCTCCCTTCTGGTTCAGACGGCCGCCATCGCGTCGCGGCAGCGTTTCTGTTGGTCGTAGAGATCGAGGAAGATCCGGTACTTCGCCTCGTGGAAGGCGGCCCGGGCGGGGTTCGGCACGACGCTCCCGCCCGGCCGGACCATCGCCTTGGCGGCGCTCGCCACGTCGGGGAAGGTGCCGGAGGAGACCGCCGCGAGCAGACCGGCGCCGAGCGTCACCGCGTCCTCGTCCTCGACGAGATGGATGGTACAGCCGATCGCGTCGGCATGCTCCCTGAGCAGCAGCGGATTCTTGGTGCCGCCGCCGCACATCACCACCCGCTCGATCCGATGTCCGGCGGCGTTCATCTGATCGACGATGTGGCGGGTGCCGTAGGCGAGCGCCTGCAGCGTGGCCAGATAGAGCCGCGCCAGCGCGTCCGCGCCCTCTTCGAGGGTCAGGCCGACGACCACCCCGCGGGCATGCGGATCGGCCCGCGGCGAACGGTTGCCGTGGTGATCGGGCAGCACGTGGAGATGCCGGCCGGGCTCGCCTTCGCGCGCCTCGAGCATCGCGACCCGCTCGTTCAGCACCTGATAGAGGCTCTTGCCCTCGGCCTTCGCCTGGGCTTCGAGCGCCGGGGTGGCGGAATGGCTGCGGATCGTCCAGTCGATCAGCGCGCCGGCGGCCGACTGACCGCCCTCGCTCAGCCACCAGCCGGGGATCATCGCCCCGTAGTAGGGCCCCCAGACGCCGGGCACCATCACCGCCTCCGGCGAAGCGACCATGTGGCAGTTCGAGGTGCCGCCGATCAGCGCCAGCGTGCCCGCCGGTTCGGCCGCGGTCAGCGCCAGCCCGCCGGCATGGGCGTCGATGATCCCGGTCGCCACGGCGATGCCTTCCGGCAGGCCGAGTTCGGCCGCCGCGGCGGCCGACAGCCGGCCGGCGACGGTGCCGAGCGGCTTCACCTCGGCCGGGATCCTGGCGAGCAGATCGCCGAGCCCGACCGCTTCGAGCATCGCCAGCGGGAAGCGGCCCTCGTGGGCGAGCCAGTTCCACTTGCAGCCCAGCGTGCACACCGAGGCGACGTCGGCCCCGGTCGCCCGCCAGATCAGATGATCGGCGAGATCGTGCCAGCGCACCACCCGTGCGTAACGATCGGGGAAATGCCGCTTCATCCAGAGGATCTTCGGCAGCTCCATCTCGATCGAGACCTCGCCGCCGACATAGGCCAGCGCCGGATCCTTCGTCGCGTTGATCGCCGCGGCTTCCTCGTCGGCGCGGTGATCCATCCACATCACGATGTCGCGCTCCGGCTCGCCGCCGGGCGACACCGAGACGGGTCGACCGCCTTCGCCGACCGCGACCAGCGAACAGGTCGCGTCGACGCCGATCGCGGCCACCCGGGCCGGATCGACCTTCGCTTCGGCGATCGCCTCGCGCACGGCGGCGCAGGCATTCGCCCAGATGTCGGCCGACGACTGTTCGACGAACCGGTCGGCCGGACGGAACTGCAGGATCGGGCGAGACCGGAAGGCGAGGCGGCGGCCGGTCGGCTCGTAGAGACCGGCGCGCACGCTCGCCGACCCGACGTCGATCCCGACGAAGAGGGGGGAGAGGGGCGTTTCCATGTGTGCGTCTTCTTCTTGCTACGTCGTATCAGCAAAGCTAGCGCAGCGCTTCGCCCGCCGCAAGACGCCTCCTCGCGGAGGGCCGCGGAAGTCGACGATCCGGTCTCGGGTCACGGGGGATCGGCCGCACGCCGGCGGCACCGTCACGGCCACATGCGCCGCCGGGGCACAGGGACGTCGGTCCACACGGCGCGCGGGACGAAGGCGCCGACACCGAAGGTCCGGCACGACCGGAAAGGCCCGGCGGCCGGCACCGGATGCCGTCGGGGCTCGTGCGCCAGGGGGGGCGGCCGGCCGCCCCGATCAGGCGAGCCGAGGGGCCGCGTCCGCGACGATCCGGACGACGTCGGCGACGATGTCGGTGATCTGGAAGTCCTTCGGCGTGTAGACCCGGGCGACCCCCATCGCTTCCAGGCGCCGGGCGTCCTCCGGCGGCACGATGCCGCCGACCACCACCGGCACGTCGGCGAGCCCGGCCCGGCGCATCCGCTCGACCACCTCGCCGACCAGGGCGAGGTGCGACCCCGACAGGATCGACAGGCCGACGACGTGGACGCTCTCTTCGAGAGCGGCGTTGACGATCCGCGCCGGGGTCAGCCGGATCCCCTCGTAGACCACCTCGATGCCGCAGTCGCGGGCCCGGACCGCGATCTGCTCGGCGCCGTTCGAATGGCCGTCGAGACCGGGCTTGCCGACCAGGAACTTCAGACGGCGGCCGAGCCGCGCCGACACCGCGTCGACCTGCTTGCGGACCGCCGCGACGTCGCCGCCGCCGACCCGCACGGCGCGCCCGACCCCGGTCGGCGCCCGGTATTCGCCGAACACCTCGCGCAGCGTCGCGCCCCATTCGCCGGTGGTCGCCCCGGCCTTGGCGGCGGCGATCGACGGCTCCATCACGTTGCGCCCTTCCGCCGCCGCGATCCGGAGATCGGTCAGCGCCTTCACCACCGCCGTCTCGTCGCGCGCCGCCCGCCAGGCGGCCAGCCGTTCGATCGCCTGGGCCTCGACTTCCGGCGGAACCGTCAGGATCGATCCTTCGCCGGTGGTCAGCGGTGACGGCTCGGTCTCGGTGAACCGGTTGACGCCGACGACCGTGCGGAGGCCCGCTTCGATCTCCTCGAGCCGGCGGGTGTTGGATTCGACCAGCCGATCCTTCATCCAACTCGACTCGACCGCCGCGACGGCACCGCCGATCGCTTCGATCCGCGCCAGTTCCGCCTTCGCCCCGGCGACCAGCTCGGCGACCTTCGCCTCGATCTCGGCGGAGCCGTCGAAGATGTCGGCGAACTCCAGCAGATCGGTCTCGTAGGCGAGGATCTGCTGCATCCGCAGCGACCACTGCTGATCCCACGGCCGCGGCAGGCCGAGCGCCTCGTTCCAGGCGGGAAGCTGCACGGCGCGGGCCCGGGCGTCGCGCGACAGGGTGACCGACAGCGCTTCGATCAGGATCCGGTGGACGTTGTTCTCCGGCTGCTGCTCGGTCAGCCCCAGCGAGTTGACCTGCACGCCGTAACGGAAGCGGCGCTGCCGTTCGTCGGCGACCCGCCAGCGCTCGCTGGTGATCTCGTCCCACAGCCGCCCGAAGGCCCGCAGCTTGCAGATCTCGGTGACGAACCGCATCCCCGCGTTGACGAAGAACGAGATCCGGCCGACCGTCTCGCCGAATTCGTGCGGCGGGATCGCCCCGGTCGCCTCGACCGCGTCGAGCACCGCGATCGCGGTGGCCAGCGCATAGGCGAGTTCCTGGACCGGCGTCGCCCCCGCCTCCTGCAGGTGGTAGGAGCAGACGTTCATCGGGTTCCACTTCGGCATCGCCCGCGCCGTCCAGGCGATCACGTCGGTGGTCAGCCGCATCGACGGTGCCGGCGGAAAGACGTAGGTGCCCCGCGACAGGTATTCCTTGATCAGGTCGTTCTGGGTGGTGCCGGCGAGTTTCGCCCGATCGGCGCCCTGGGCGTCGGCCGCCGCGACGTAGAGGGCGAGCAGCCACGGCGCGGTGGCGTTGATGGTCATCGAGGTGTTCATCTGCTCGAGCGGAATCCCCTCGAACAGTGCCGCCATGTCGCCGAGATGGGCGACGGGCACGCCGACCTTGCCGACCTCGCCGCGCGACAGCGGATGGTCGGGGTCGTAACCGGTCTGGGTCGGCAGATCGAAGGCGATCGACAGCCCGGTCTGGCCCTTGGCGAGGTTGCTCCGATAGAGCCGGTTGGAGGCCTCGGCGGTCGAATGGCCGGCGTAGGTGCGGAACAGCCAGGGCTTGTCGGGGGTGGCGAGCGGCATGGCGAAGGGATCCGATCGGCTGCGGTTTCTCAATCGATTGGATACTGCAACGCAAAACTCCGGTCAGCCCGGACGATCGTAGGACTTCCGCACTGCGAAATTCGAGACTTTCGGGCAGAAATGTCGGTTTCGACGACGTTTCGCGTGATTTCAATCCTTTAGTATTATGGAAAAAGCCGGAGTTTCGGATCGATAGTGCGCCCCGAGATCGCAGTGCAGCATCGACGGTCGTGGGACCGTCGCGGTGCGTCGGCGACGTCCGCAGCCGACGGGAGACGGCGGCGGGTCACGCGGCGAGAGGCCGCATCCGAAGATCGACGGGGAGGAGCGTCATGGGCGCGACCGATGGGACGGGCGAAGACCGTCCGGTGAAGGATCTCTATGCAGTCGGCGAGATTCCGCCGCTCGGCCACGTGCCGAAGGAGATGTGGGCCTGGGTGATCCGGCGCGACCGTCACGGACCGCCGGAGGACGCGATGAAGCTCGAGGTGGTGCCCACCTGGGAGCTCGACAGCCACGACGTGCTGGTCCTGGTGATGGCCGCCGGGGTCAACTACAACGGCGTGTGGGCCGGCCTGGGCACGCCGATCTCGGTGTTCGACGTCCACAAGCAGCCGTTCCACGTCGCCGGTTCCGACGCCTCCGGCATCGTCTGGGCGGTCGGCCCGAAGGTGAAGAACTGGAAGGTCGGCGACGAGGTCGTCATCCACTGCAATCAGGACGACGGCGACGACGAGGAGTGCAACGGCGGCGATCCGATGCTCTCTCCCTCCCAGCGGATCTGGGGCTACGAGACGCCGGACGGCTCCTTCGCCCAGTTCGCCCGGGTCCAGGCGCGCCAGCTGCTGCCGCGGCCGAAGCACCTGACCTGGGAGGAGAGCGCCTCCTACACGCTGACGCTCGCCACCGCCTACCGGATGCTGTTCGGCCACGAGCCGCACGAGCTGAAGCCGGGCATGAACGTCCTCGTCTGGGGCGCCTCCGGCGGCCTCGGGGTGTTCGGCATCCAGCTCTGCGCGGCGGCCGGCGCCAACGCGATCGGCGTCATCTCCGACGAGTCGAAGCGCGACTACGTGATGGGCCTCGGCGCCCGCGGCGTCATCAACCGCAAGGACTTCGACTGCTGGGGCCAGCTGCCGAAGGTCGGCAGCCCGGAGTACGACAAGTGGTTCGCCGAGGCACGGCGCTTCGGCAAGGCGATCTGGGACATCACCGGCAAGGGCAAGAACGTCGACATGGTG
>CALFRR010000279.1 GCA_937919435.1 uncultured Alphaproteobacteria bacterium
GCACTTGGCCGGGAAACCGGAATCGGTCCGCGAGCCTTCGGATTCTCCGCGTGAGGAATCCGACTCTCCACATGAACTTCATCGTCCCGACGTCGCCTTCGTCCGTTTCCGGCCGCCCCGGCTGGAACGCACCGCGGAGGGTCTGACCCTGTCGCTGCCCCACATCCGGCTCGACCGCATCCTGCAGTTCCTCCTCGGAGACCGGCTCGCATGACCGACCGCCCGCGCCGCCCCCGTGCCTTCCGCCTCGATGCCGACGACGTCGTCGTCGCCGACGGCGACGGGACCGCGCCGCGCGCCACCGCCCGCGCCGTGGTCCGCCCCTCGGCCGAGCCGCCCGACGAGACGGCCGCCGCGCTCGCGCCGACACCGCGCCGCCGCCTCCCCTGGCGCGGCCTCTTCGCCACCGGCGCCGGCGGGCTGGTCACCCTGGCGCTCGGCCTCGCCGTCGATCGGCTGATCGGCGACCTCTGGGCCCGCGCCGAATGGCTCGGCTGGCTCGGCCTCGCCGCGCTCGGCCTGACCGTCGCCGCCCTCCTCGGCATCGTCGCCCGCGAGGTCGCCGGCCTCTCGCGGCTCGCCCGGGTCGAACGGTTGCGCGCTCACGTCGCCACCGCCCACGATGCCGACGACCGCACCGCCGCCCCCGCCCTGCTCGCCGAGCTCGGCGCCCTCTACCGCGACCGCCCCGACCTCGCCCGGGCCCGCGCCGCCGTCGCCGGCCTCGGCCGCGAGGTGGTCGACGGCCGCGACCTGCTCGACCTCGCCGAACGCACCCTGATGGCACCGCTCGACGCCGCCGCCCGCACTCTGGTGCTGGAGGCCGGCAAGCGGGTCTCGGTGGTCACCGCGATCAGCCCGCGGGCGATCGTCGACATCGCCTATGTCGCCTGGGAGAACCTGCGGCTGATGCGCCGCCTCGCCGACCTCTACGGCGGCCGTCCCGGCACCCTCGGCTTCCTGCGGCTGCTCGGCCGGATCCTCACCCACCTCGGGGTGACCGGCGGCATGGCGCTCGGCGACACGCTGGTCCAGCAACTGGTCGGCCAGGGCCTCGCCGCCCGCCTCTCCGCCCGGCTCGGCGAAGGCGTGGTCAACGGCCTGCTCACCGCCCGCCTCGGGCTCGCCGCCCTCGAACTGGTCCGCCCGATGCCGTGGCGCGCCCTGCCACGCCCGACCCTCGGCGACATGATGGGCGAACTGACCCGTCCGACCGCCGCCGCCCCGCCGGCCCCGCCGCCCGCCGGCTGACCGCCCGCCGCGGCTCCACCCGCACCGGCCCGCCGCTCGTCGCGTCCGTCTCCGGCCCGCCCCGCCGGTTCGGCGCATCACGCCGCTCACCGGGCGCTCACCGGGCGCTCCGGCGTTCCTCCGCGGATCGTCCGCCCCGTGGCCGACCTCCGGCGGGCTCCGCCCTCCACCCTCCCCCCTCTCCGCCCTTCGCCGGGGCTTGCCGTCGGCATCGCGATCGGCGAGGCTGCGGGTTCGCATCCGATGAGGATCGGTCGCATTCGCGAAGGGGAAGAGGCGCGGATCGGTCGAGCGGAGCGATTTGGGGAGGGGGGAGCCGGTGTTCCAGAAGATCGTCGTACCGATCGACCCGGACGAGGTCGAATTCGCCGAGACCGCGCTCGCCGCCGCCGCCGATCTGGCGCGTCCGAACGGCGCCGCGATCCGCCTCGTCGCGGTGATGCCGGCGCTCAACGGCTACGTCGCCGAGCTGCTGCCGGCCGACTACACGATCGCCCTCGGCCGCGAGACCGACGACCGGATCCACGCCGCCGCCGCCCGTGCCGGGCTCGCCCCGACCGGCTACACGCTGTCGCTGAGGACCGGCTCGGTCTACCACGAGGTGATCGACGAAGCGGTCGAGTGGGGCGCCGACGTGATCGTCGTGACCTCGCACCGGCCGGCGATGAAGACCTATCTGCTCGGCTCCAACGCCGCCAAGATCGTCCGCCACGCCCCATGTTCGGTGCTGGTGCTGCGCGGCGGGTGATCCGGAACCGTCACCTTGCCAGCGCCCGCGCCGCCCGGTCGAGGCCCTCGAGCGTCAGCGGAAACATCCGTCCGCCCATCAGATCGCGCACCGTCGCGATCGAACGGCTGAACCGCCACGATTCCTCGGGTCGCGGATTGAGCCAGGCGACCTTGCCCCAGGTGTCGGTCAGCCGCTTCAGCCACAGCGCGCCGGGCTCTTCGTTCCAGTGCTCGACCGATCCGCCGATCCGGGCGATCTCGTAGGGGCTCATCGAGGCGTCACCGACGATCACCACCCGATGGTCGGCCGGGTACTTGTGCAGGAGCGTCCAGGTGTCGACGGTCTCGGTCGCCCGGCGGTCGTTGCGCTTCCACACCCGCTCGTAGAGGCAGTTGTGGAAATAGAACCACTCCATCGTCTTGAACTCGGAGCGCGCCGCCGAGAACAGCGCCTCGCAGACCCGGACGTGATCGTCCATCGACCCACCGACGTCGAAGAACACCAGGAGCTTCACCGCGTTGTGCCGCTCCCGCCGCATCCGCACGTCGAGCCAGCCCTGGCGCGCCGTCGCATCGATGGTCTCGTCGAGGTCGAGTTCCTCCGCCGCCCCGGTCCGCGCGAAGCGCCGCATCCGGCGCAGCGCCACCTTGATGTTGCGGGTACCGAGTTCGACGGAGCCGTCGAGATCGCGGAACTCGCGCCGATCCCAGACCTTGACCGCCCGTCGGTGCCGGTCGCCGTCCTGCCCGATCCGCACACCCTCCGGGTTGTAGCCGTGGGCGCCGAACGGCGAGGTGCCGGCGGTGCCGATCCACTTCGAGCCGCCCTGATGGCGCCCCGTCTGCTCGGCGAGCCGTTGCTTCAGGGTCTCCATCAACGCCTCGAAACCACCGAGCGCCGCGATCTTCGCCTTCTCCTCCTCCGTCAGGAACCGCTCGGCGAGCTTCTCCAGCCATTCCTTCGGAATCTCCCGCTCGAGCGCCTCGTCGAGCGTCACCACCCCGGCGAAGATCCGGGCGAACACCCGATCGAAGCGGTCGATGTGCTTCTCGTCCTTGACCAGGCAGAGCCGGGCGAGATGGTAGAAGTCGTCGACCCGCATCTCGGCGAGCCCGGCCTCCATCGCCTCCATCAGGGTCAGGTACTCGCGCACCGACACCGGCAGGCCCGCCGTCTTCAGTTCGGCGAAGAAGGTCACGAACATCGCGTGCTCCCGAGGAGACGGCCGGAGTGGGCGGGAGCGGCACATCGGCCGCCGCGGCCGATCCGGTCGCGACGGCGTCCCGCCGCCGGGGCTCCGCTCCATCAGACCACATCGCCGTCGGCGCGACCACCATGTGCACCGCAGAACGTGCCCCCCGACAATTGACGCAGCGTAAAGGCCGGCCGAGGCGGCGCGGTCCGGCGAAAAGTCGGCCGGCTCCGCCGTTCGGCGCCGTGCATCCGCGGTCATCGCCTCCGAGTGAACTCGACGCGGTCCCGCATTAATACGCAGAACATCGGTACGACCGATCGTTCACAACCCGTTAACCGAACATAAACAGCGAGTTCGCAGAGTGCGGGCATATCGATACGGGATCTTCTTCATGCTCTTCGCTCGCAGCCGCACCGAACCGAACGTCACCGCCACCCCGGCGACTTCCGAAGCCCGAACCGCAGAGATCGCCTCCCTGCTCGCCGCGATCGCCGCCCGCCGGCCGTTGCCCGAGCCCGCCGATCTGCCGCCGATCCTGGTCGAGGCGGCGCGGGCCCTCGATGCGGCGATGGCCGCCCGCGACAAGGCGCTCCTGGAGAGCACCGTCGCCTTCTCGATGAAGGCGAGCGAAGCGATGGCGGCGTCGGCCCGGATCACCGGCGAGATCCGCGAGACCTCGCGCCGCGCCGAGGCGATGGCCGCCGGCGCCGAGGAGATGAGCGCTTCGGTCCAGGAGATCACCTACCGCACCAACGACGTCGCCGCCGCGATGAGCGAAGCGACCCGCGCCATGGAGGGCGGCGTCGGCGCCACCCGCGAGGCGGCCGAGGCGACGCGTTCGATCGGCGCCTCGTTCGCCGAGATGAGCGCCGCGTCGACCCAGTTGTCCGATGCCGCCCATCAGATCGGTACCTTCGTCGGCACCATCGAAGGCCTCGCCCAGCAGACCAACCTGCTCGCCCTCAACGCCACCATCGAAGCGGCGCGGGCCGGCGAGGCCGGCCGCGGCTTCGCCGTCGTCGCCTCCGAGGTGAAGCTGCTGTCCGGCCAGACCCAGAAGGCCACCGACGACATCCGCGCCCGCATCGCCCGTCTCGATTCGCACGTCGAGGAACTGACCCGGGCGGTCGACGCGGTCCGTTCGCTGGTCGACGTCGGCGCCGAGCGCTGCGACGTCGCCCGCACCGACATCGAGCGGATCCGCGACGTGGTCGCCGACGGCAGCGGCCGCCTCGGCGAGGTCGCCACCGTGTTGTCGGCCCAGAACGTCGTCGTCGGCGAGATCGCCGCCGGAATCCAGGCGATCTCCGATCACGCCCACAAGGCCGATTCCTTCGGGCTCGACGTCAACCGCTCGATCTCCGGCTGCGAGGAGATGATCGCCCGCCAGTTCGAGGAGATCGAGCGCGCCGCGCCGCCCGACTACGTCCTCCACCGGGCGAAGTCGGACCACTTCATGTGGAAGAAGCACCTCTCCGAGGCGCTCGCCGGGCTGAAGACGATCCGCCCCGAGGATCTCGCCGACCAGCGCAACTGCCGTCTCGGCAAGTGGTACGAGACCACCGCCGACGCGAAGGTGAAGGCCCATCCGGCCTTCGTGGCGCTGCCGCCGGTCCATCGGGCGGTACACGACAAGGGACGCGAAGTCGCCGCCTGCCTCGCCCGCGGCGACCGCGCCGGAGCCCTCGCCGCCTATGCGGAGATGGACCGGGCCTCCGGCGAGGTGGTCGCCTGCCTCGATCGGCTGATCACGCGGTGACGCGGCGGGGCGCCCCCCGCCCCGTGCCTCTCGGCCCCGCCGTGACCTCCCCGAGCCTCGCCCGGTAGGTGAGCGTCGGCGGATCCCACACGCCGCCGACGGATCGGTGGGCTCGTCCTCCCGGGACGGGCGCTCGCGTCGCACAACTCTCACGAAATACCGACAATCCGAGCAACCACCTTCACGGCATTCATACGACCCCTGCCGCAACGTGAGGTCCGTCGCTCCCGGCGCTCGAGGCCGAAGGGCACCGACGGTGCGATCGCCGACACCCGGTCGCACCGAACGGCCCCGGATGTCCGACCCATCCCGCTCGCGAGGGCCCGTACCGATCATGTTCGATTTTCGCGGCAGAACCGGGCGCCTCCGGTTTTCGATCGGCTTCGGTCTTCGCCTCGCCCTCCTCCTCGGCTTTCCCCTCGCCTATCCGTTCCTGCACCGCGCCATTCTGCAGTCGACCGGTTGCGCCTACGACACCTGCGGCGCCGTCGGGCTGGTCACCGCGATGGTGGTGAAGCCGAACGTCGTTCTCCTGATCCTCTTCTCCTTCGTCGGCATCCTGATGCGGCGGGCCCGCGATGCCGGGCTGCCGCCCTGGCTCGGCCTCGTCGTTCTGGTACTGATCCTGCCCGAAATGCAGCGACTGACGCTCGCCGGAGGGCCCTGGTCGCTCGGCTTCGCCTCGGGCGTCGTCGTCGCCGGTCCGGTCGCCTGGTGGATCCTGGGCACGGTTCTGTGGCTGACCGTCGTCCTCGCCGCGCTGCCCTCACGCCCCCGCCGCGACTGGCGCGCCGAGCCGGCACGACCGATCGAGATCGCCGCCGGTATCGCGCTCGCCCATCAGGTCCTGGTCGTCCTGTCGAGTTTCGCCTTCACCACGTCGCTCGGTCGGACCCTCCTGACGACGCCGTGGCTGCTGACGACCTTCTTCCGCCCGGTGTTCTACACCCGGCTCGCGGTGATCGCGGCGACCGCGCTGATCCTGTGGCAACGCCTGCGCGAAGACTCTCCACCACCACCATCCCACCCCGCATCCGACGACGACGCGCCACCGCTCCCGATCGGCGCGATCGTCGTGGCGGCGCTGGTGGTCGCGAACGTCGAGTGGGTCCTGGTGCAGACCGATCCGTTTCAGATCATCGGATGGGTGATCCAGTTCTCCTCCACCATCCTGCCGACGGCGGTGATCGACGCCCTGTTGTTCGTCGCCGTCCTGATGGTCGTCCGCCGCCGCACGCCGACGGCGATCGTGCTGCTCGTCGTGACGATGCTGCCGTTCGGACACTGGGCCTGGAGCGTCCTCGGCGACCGCCGCGCCCGCGCCGAGGAACTGGCCGAGATCGCCGCCGTCGCGACCATCGCACCCCGCCCGCTGCCCGACACGCTGGTCGTCGATTCCCCCGACGGGTTCGATTGGCGGCCGCTCTTCGCCCTCCTGGGGATCGAGAACCTCCATCTCCGGATGCGCGACGGGCGGCTGCGCCCCATCATGCTCGCCCACAGGTCGGCGCCGTACAAACCCGACTCGGTCGACGCCTCCGTCCTGCCGCCCGACCATCTCGTGCTGTTGATCGGAGCGCGGAGCGGCTTCGCCGCCCGCCAACGCCGATGGGATCAGAACGCCGGCCCGTTCGAACTCCGCCTGAAGACGCCGAGCGGCGACGATCTCGTCGCCCTCGACTACACGAAGTCACGGATGCGGGCACTGATCCTGCCGGTTCTGACCATCGGCGGATGGCTCCCCACCAAGACCGAGGCCGCAGCGGTCCGGGCACCGGCCGAGGCCATCGTCCGTTTCCTCAACCCCGTGCTGGCCCGCATGCCGAAAGGCGGGTGAGGCGAGCGCGATCACCCGCCTCGTCGCTCACGGCGCCGCCGCGATCTCCTCGAGGCTCGCCAGCCGGCAGAAGTCGGCGGCGAGTGTCGCCATGTGGGCGCGGTGCAGGTCGCGCGCCGCGATCACCCCCGGTCCGAACGGATCGGGAAGATCGCAGCAGTCGCAGGCCTCCGGAACCAGCACCATCGGCCAGCCGATGTTGGCCCCGACCCGGACCGTGGTCGACACGCACATGTCGCTCGCCCAGCCGCAGCACACGACGCTGGTCGCGCCGAGCCGGCGCAGCCTGAGGTCGAGGTCGGTGCCGATGAAGGCGGCGTTGACCGACTTCACCACCAGCCCCTCCCCCGGCCCAGGCTCGAAACCGGGCCGCAGCGCATTGCCGGGGTGAGACGGATGGAACCACGAGTCCGGTTCGACCGAATCGTGACGGACGTGGACGATCGGCCGCCCGGCGGCGCGGAACAGCGCGATCAGTCGCTGCCCGTTGCGATCGAGATCGGGGTTGCCGCGGGCCGGCCGCCCGGGCATGTCGATCGCCCTCTGCATGTCGATCACCACCAGCACCGGACGTTCGCCGAGCATCGCCACCTCCTCTCCGCGTCTCCGATGGTCGATCGGATCGTTCGATCCGACGCCTCTTCCGGCCCGCGCGGTTCGGCGTCACACTGCCATGCCCACCACCCCGACGCGAGACCCTCGACGCATGGCCGCCCGCACCTCGATCGCTCCGCTCTTCGCTCTCCTCCTCCTCGCCTTCCCCGCCCGCGCCGCCGCGCCGCTCGCGGTCGAGGCCGAGCACGGCATGGGGGTCTCCGCCAACCGTCTGGCGAGCGAGGTCGGCGCCGAGATCCTGAAGGCCGGCGGCAACGCGGTCGATGCGGCGGTGGCGGTCGGCTATGCCCTGGCGGTGGTCGATCCGTGCTGCGGCAACATCGGCGGCGGCGGCTTCCTGACCCTCCGGCTCCCCGACGGCACCGCCCGCTTCCTCGATTTCCGCGAGACCGCCCCGGCCGCGGCGCGCGCCGACATGTATCTCGGCACCGACGGCAAACCGGTGAAGGGCGCGAGCCTGACCGGCTGGCGGGCCTCCGGTGTGCCCGGCACCGTCGCCGGACTCGACCACGCGCTCACCACCTGGGGCAGCCTGTCGCGCGCCGCGGTGATGGCCCCGGCGATCCGGCTGGCCCGCGACGGCTTCGTCCTCGCCCGCCCCGACACCGACATCCTCGCCCGCGGCACCGCCCGGCTCGCCGCCGACCCGGAAGCCGCCCGCATCTTCCTCGCCCCCGACCGGTCCACCCGCCGCCCCGGCGACCGGCTGATCCAGGCGGATCTCGCCGCGACGCTCGAGGCGATCGCCGCGGACGGCCCCGACACCCTCTACCGCGGCCGCATCGCCGAGGCGGTCGATCGGGCGATGCGGGCGAACGGCGGCACCCTGAGCGCGGCCGATCTCGCCGGCTATCGATCGGTCGAACGCGAGCCGGTCACCTGTTCCTACCGCGGCCATCGGCTGATCACCGCACCACCGCCGTCGTCGGGCGGCGTCACCCTGTGCCTGATCCTCGGCATCCTCGACGGCTGGGACATGAAGGCCCTCGGCCGCCATTCGGCGGCCTCCGTCCACCGCATGGTCGAGGCGATGCGGCGGGCCTACTTCCTGCGCAACACCCTGCTCGGCGATCCCGACTTCGTGGCGATGCCGCTCGATCGGCTGCTCGCGCCCACGGCGATCGCCACCCTGCGCACCGCGATCGAGAGGGACGGCGTCGTCGCCTCGACCCGCCTCGACACCACCCGGCCGCTGGCGATCGTCGGCGAGAAGCCGGAGACCACCCATTATTCCGTGGTCGACGAGAAGGGCACCGCGGTCGCCGTCACCTACACGATCAACGGCCTGTTCGGTGCCGCGGTCGTCGCACCGGGCACCGGCTTCCTGCTCAACGACGAGATGGACGACTTCACGCTCGCCCCCGGCGTGCCCAACCTGTTCGGTCTCGTGCAGGGCGAGGCCAATGCGATCCGGCCGGGCAAGCGCCCGCTCTCCTCGATGACCCCGACCATCGTCGAGACCGACGGCCGGCTGGCGATGGTCGTCGGAAGTCCCGGCGGCTCGCGGATCATCACCATCGTGCTGGAGACCATCCTCGACCTCGTCGATCACGGCATGCGGCCGCAGGAAGCGGTCGACGCCCCGCGCATCCATCACCAGTGGCTGCCCGACGAGATCGCCTACGAGCCCTTCGCCCTCTCCCCAGACACGATCGCGATCCTGAAGGGGATGGGCTATCGGCTCACCGAACAGTCGCCCTGGGGCGCAGCCGAAGCGATCGTCGTCGGCCCCGCCGCGGACGCCGCCGGCGCCACCTCCTCGGGCAACGATTCCGCCTCTTCCGGACGCCTGCTGCCCGGCCGTCTCTACGGCGCCAGCGACGACCGGCGGCCGGCCGGCGCCGCGGTCGGCCACTGAGTCGCTCCCCCGCGCCGAGCGACCGACCGCGCCCGTCCGGACCGGACGTCCGACCGCCGGATCCGCGGAGCGCGACGGAGCGCGCGACCGAGGCCGGCGACTGCCCGAAAATCGAGCCTGCCCATGACCCTGCGTCGCCCTGCGTCCATACACCTCTGTCGGGAATCCGACATGATGCTTTGACAGGCGGTTTGTCGGCGTGCTTCATTCCTCGGCATTCCGTCGCGTCCCCGCGACACCCGCCAGAGGAGTTCCAGTCATGAGGACGAAGTCTCTCGGCCGCATCGCGGCCGCCGCGCTCGGCATCGCCACCCTGGTCGGCGCGACCATGGCCGTCGGCCAGCAGATGGCGTTCTTCCGGATCGGCACCGGCGGCACCGCGGGGACCTACTTCCCGATCGGTGGCCTGCTCTCCAACGCCATCTCCAACCCGCCGGGCAGCCGTCCCTGCGAGCAGGGCGGCGCCTGCGGCGTTCCCGGCCTGATCGCCACCGCGGTCGCCACCAACGGCTCGGTCGCCAACATCAACGGCATCGAATCCGGCGCTCTGGAGAGTGGCCTGACCCAGTCCGACGTCGCCTACTGGGCCTATACCGGCACCGGCGTGTTCGAAGGCAAGGCCAAGATCGAGAACCTCCGGGCGATCGCCAATCTCTATCCGGAGACCATCCATCTGGTCGCCCGCAAGGGCGCCGGCATCAAGACCCCGGCGGATCTGAAGGGCAAACGCGTCTCGCTCGACGAGCCCGGCTCCGGCACCCTGATCGACGCGCGCATCGTGCTCGCCGCCTACGGCCTCTCCGAGAAGGACATGAAGGCCGAGTACCTGAAGCCGAACGCCTCCGGCGACCGGCTGCGCGACGGTGCGCTCGACGCCTTCTTCTTCGTCGGCGGCTATCCGACCGGCGCGATCTCCGAGCTCGCCACCGCCGCCGGCATCGAACTCGTCCCGATCGCCGGACCGGAAGCCAAGAAGATCCTCGCCGACTACAAGTTCTTCGGTCCGGACAAGGTCCCGGCCGGCACCTACAAGGACGTCGGAGCGGTCGAGACCGTGTCGGTCAACGCCCTCTGGGTGACCTCGGCCAAGCAGTCCGAAGAGATCGTCTACGGCGTCACCAAGGCGCTGTGGAACAAGAACAGCCGCGCCCTGATGGATGCCGGCCACGCCAAGGGCAAACTGATCCAGCAGTCGACCGCGCTCGACGGCGTCGGCATTCCGCTGCATCCGGGCGCCGAGAAGTTCTACAAGGAAGTCGGCCTCGTCAAATGAGCCCCTGCGGCGGCCGTGACCCGGCCGCCGGCACCCCGCGCGTCCCACGTGCCGGGTGATTCCGACGAACCGGCGCCCGCACCGCCAGCCGAACCGGCGCGGGCGTTTCGTCATGCCGAAAATCCGGATGCGATCATGTCAGAGTTCGAACTCGACGAAGCCAAGGCCCGCGCCCTCGAAGAGAAATTCGATCCGGAGCTGCGCTTCCGTCCGCTCGCCCCGCTCGGCGCCTGGGTGGTCGGCACCGCCCTGGTCGCGCTGTCGCTGTTCCACTACTACACCGCCGGCTTCGGCCTGTTGCCGGAACTGGTCCACCGCGGCGTCCACCTGTCCTTCGTCCTCGGACTGGTGTTCATGGTGTTCCCGCTGGTCGGCTACTCCGATCGGGTGGAATCGAGTTGGTGGAGCCCCCTCGGCATCCCGCTCTACGACTGGCTGTTGTTCGTCCTGGCGCTGGTCAGCGTCCTGCACGTCCCGACGATCCCGCTCGACGATCTCGCCTTCCGGGTCGGCAATCCGACGACCACCGACGTGGTGCTCGGCGGCATTCTGGTCCTGCTGCTGCTCGAGGCGACCCGGCGCACCGTCGGCTGGCCGCTGCCGGTGATCGCCATCGCCTTCATGGCCTACGCCCTGTTCGGCCGCTCGATCCCCGGCATCCTGGTCCATCCCGGCGCCACCCCGGCGCAGCTGATCAACCACCTCTACCTGACCACCCAGGGCATCTACGGCGTCGCCCTCGGCGTGGTCGCGACCTACGTCTTCCACTTCGTGCTGTTCGGCGTCTTCGCCACCCGCATCGGCCTCGGCCAACTGTTCCTCGACTGCGCCGCCTGGGTGGCGGGGCGCTACGTCGGCGGTCCGGCCAAGGTGTCGATCTTCGGCTCGGCGCTGTTCGGCATGATCTCCGGCTCGTCGGTCGCCAACGCGGTGACCGTCGGCTCGCTGACCATCCCGATGATGGTCCGCCTCGGCTACAAGCGGCACTTCGCGGCGGCGGTCGAATCGACCGCCTCGACCGGCGGCCAGATCACCCCGCCGATCATGGGCGCCGCGGCCTTCCTGATGATCGAATTCCTCAATCTGCCCTACACGACGATCATCGTCGCGGCGATCATCCCGGCCTTCATGCACTTCCTCGGCGTCTTCTGTCAGGTCCACTTCGAGGCCAAGCGCGACGGCCTGCGCGGCCTGTCGCCGGAGGAGATGCCCGACATCCGAGCCGCCTTCGCCCGCGACTGGCCGACGGTGATCCCGCTGATCGGCCTGCTCTGGATGCTGTTCTCCGGCTACACGCCGTATCTCGCCGCCTTCACCGGCATCACGCTCTGCGTCCTGGTCGGCCTGCTCAACCCGAAGCGCCGGATGAAGCCGCTGGAGATCTTCGAGGGCCTGCGCGACGGCGCCAAATACGCGCTCTCGGTCGGCGTCGCCTCGGCCACCGTCGGCATCGTCGTCGGTGTCGTCACCCTGACCGGCGTCGGCTTCAAGATCTCCTTCATCGTCACCTCCTCGGCGCTCGAGTGGGCGAACTTCGTGTCGAGCTGGCTGCCCGCCTTCGTCATGTCGACGAAGACCCTGACCCTGCTGTTCACCCTGATCCTGACCGGCATCGTCTGCATCGTCATGGGCTGCGGCATCCCGACCACCGCCACTTACATCATCATGGTGACGGTCGCCGCTCCGGCGCTCGGTCTGCTCGGGGTCGAGCCGCTGGTCGCCCACTTCTTCGTCTTCTATTACGGGGTGCTCGCCGACATCACGCCGCCGGTGGCGATCGCCGCCTATGCGGCCGCCGGCATGGCCAACGCCGATCCGTTCCGGACCGGCAATACCGCCTTCCGGCTGGCGCTCGGCAAGGCACTGGTGCCCTTCGTCTTCGTCTACTCGCCGTCGATGCTGCTGGTCGCCAAGGGCTTCTCCTGGGGCGAGCTGTTCCTGTCGACCGGCGGCTGCATCCTCGGCATCGTGTTCCTGTCGGCGGCCTTCTCCGGCTTCTTCCTGGCCCGCACCCGGACCTGGGAACGCGCCGTCCTGGCGGTCGCCTCGCTCCTGCTGATCGCCCCCGACCTGTGGTCGTCGATCGTCGGGCTGGTGATCGCCGTCCCGGTGTTCCTGGTGCAGTGGGGCAAGCGCCACGAGCCCGTCGCGCTGCCCGCCTGAGACGCGACCACGCGAAACGAAGAGGGCCGGCGTCCCGTGGGAGACGCCGGCCCTCTTGGTCTTCCGATGTCGGCGGGCGTCGGCCCGCCGATCGCCGCCTCACTGCACGCCGAGCTTCCGCTGCAGGGCGGTCGACGAGGTCGTGTACTGGAACACCACCCGCTTGCCGGGATCGACGATCCGCTTCGCCGCCTGGGCCATCAGCGCGCCCTCGTGGAAGCCGGAGAGGATCAGTTTGAGCTTGCCCGGATAGGTGTTGATGTCGCCGATCGCGAAGATCCCCTTCTCCGAGGTCTCGAACTTCTCGGTGTCGACCGCGATCAGGTTCTCGTGGAGATGGATCCCCCAATCGGCGATCGGCCCGAGCTTCATCGTCAGCCCGAAGAACGGCAGCATCCGCGTCGCCGGGACCCGCTTCACCGTGCCGTCGGCGGTCTTGACCAGCGCCGCCGCGAGGGTCTGCCCCTCGCCCTCGAGTTCGCCGACCTGACCGATCACCAGATCGATCGCACCCGCCGCGACCAGCTCGCGCATCTTCTCGACCGAATGCGGTGCGCCGCGGAAGTCGTCGCGGCGATGGACCAACGCCAGCCGCCGGGCCACCGGCTGCAGCGCCAGCGTCCAGTCGAGCGCGCTGTCGCCGCCGCCGACGATCACCACGTCCTCGCCGCGGAACGCCTCGATCTTGCGGACCGCGTAGAACACCGAGCTGCCCTCGTA
Source organism: uncultured Alphaproteobacteria bacterium (assembly GCA_937919435.1). Classification (GTDB taxonomy): domain Bacteria; phylum Pseudomonadota; class Alphaproteobacteria; order Rhizobiales; family Ancalomicrobiaceae; genus Siculibacillus. The sequence continues at coordinate 13,402 of CALFRR010000279.1, forward strand.
GGCCTCGATCCCCGGCACCGGCGGCCGCTTCGGCTGGAACGAGCCGCCGCCCGCCGCGATCACCACCACCTTGGTGTGGAACTCGGTGCCGGCATCGGTGGAGAGCCGGAACGTGCCGTCCTCCAGACGTTCCACCGTCTCGACCTGCTGGGAGAAGTGGAAGGTCGGCCCGAACGGCCGGATCTGCATCATCAGATTGTCGACGAGCTGCTGGGCCCCGACCACCGGATGACCGGGAATGTCGTAGATCGGCTTCTCCGGGTAGAGCTCGGTGCACTGCCCGCCGGGCCGATCGAGGATGTCGATCACATGGGCCTTGAGGTCGAGCAGTCCGAGTTCGAACACGGCGAAGAGGCCGACCGGGCCGGCTCCGATGATGACGACGTCGGTGGTGTGGACTTCGGACATGGCGAGCTCGCGGGAGAGGATGGAACGGCCGGTCTCGACGACCGGCGACGCGGAATGCGCGCGGGCCTGTCTAGCCCGCCGCCGGTCGGCGCGAAAGTGGAGGATCGTCCAAAGCACGCCACCGTGAGGAGACGGAAGCCGCCGGGCTCACGCCTGACGCTCGGGGACCTCGACGATCAGCCCGTCCATCTCCTCGGTGACCTTCATCTGGCAGGACAGCCGCGAGGTCGCCCGGACGTCCCAGGCGAAGTCGAGCATGTCCTCCTCCATCGGCTGCGGCGCACCGACCTTCGGATACCACGACGGGTCGACCCACACGTGGCAGGTGGCACAGGCGCAGGCGCCGCCGCATTCCGCCTCGATGCCGGGAACGCCGTTGCGCACCGCCGTCTCCATCACCGTCGCACCGATCTCGGCGTCGACGACGATCTCTTCCTGGCGATAGGGGATGAAGGTGATCTTGGGCATTTCGGTCCTGACGGCGGGAAAACGGGCGGGACGGCCGACATCGGCACGCGTCCGGCGTCACGCCGCTGCACATGGAGCGCCGTCGTCCCGACGTCAAGCGCCGAGACGCGCTCCCACCGCAGCCGAGCCCGGCGCCATCGACGTTCCCGTCCACAGCGTCTCGACGAAACGGGCGACCTCGTCGACCGCGACACCGAGTTCGTCGAGCAGCGCCGCGGTCTCCGGCGCGGTCTCGTCGGTGCCCTCCAGCCGCCGCACGATCGTCGCCACCCGGCGCGCACCGATCCCCGCCGCCGAGCCCTTCAACCGGTGCAGCGCCTGCGCCCGCTGTGCCGGCGTCTCGGCCTTCAGGATCTCCGCGACCAGGCCCGCGCCGTGGCGGACGAACAGATCGAGCACCTCCCGCTCGAGTTCGATCGACCCGAAGGTCTGGCGCGCCAGATGGACGAGGTCGACCGGCGCCCGGCGCTCCGCCCCCGGCGGCTCGGCCGCGATCTCGATCGGTGCCCGTCGGTCTCCTCCACGCGGTTCCGTCATCTCCGTCCCCTCCCGTCGCGCCGAGGCCCGCGAGGGCCGTCGCCGACCCTTCCAGAGTGCGCCCGCCGAACTGAAGAAGCCTTGCCGAAAGAGGGTGTTGGAGGGGTCTTCGAACCGACTTTCGTCGGCATGGTTGACGAACGGTGAAGAGAACCCGGACGACCCGAACGAACCCGAAAGCCCCGTCCGAGGCCTTCCGAAACCCGTCTCAACCATCTGAGGAGACGGGGTTTTCCACCGTCGTTAACGATGATCGTAGAAACCCCTCCCTCCCCGTATCATCTTCGTTAACGAGCGGTTACCATCTCGGTGCGGCAATCTGTGAGGAGGTGTGCGCCCGGCCGAGCCGGTCGCGGACACTCTTCGCTCGGAATTTCGGAGTATCGTACGGGTGAGCGGAACCCGTGCGCGGCTTCCGGCTCCGGGCCCCGAGGTCGACCCCCGACTCGTGACGGGGTCCGCCCGGGCGGACCGGCTCGTACTGTGTACGGACGCGAGGCGACTGACGACAATGGCGACCAATCCCACCAAGACTCTCGACCCCGTCGAAGCGGCACTCACGGCGGTCGAGGAGGCTCTGAAGCTCGATCTCGAGAGCGCTCCGGTCGCAGAACCCGAACAGGCCTCCCCTCAGAAGGACGCGCCGCGGGCGGAGACCACCTCCGAGCGGCTCGGCCGTTCGGTCGAGGCGGCGCTCGCCGAACCGGCGGCCGCCACCCCTGCCCCCACCACCCGGCCGGTGGCGCCCGCCGCGGCGCCGTCGCGCGCCGAACGGCGGGCGGCGAGCGACGCCGAGGAGCGTCTGACCC
>CALFRR010000280.1 GCA_937919435.1 uncultured Alphaproteobacteria bacterium
ACGGCACACGAGGCCAGATCCGAGCCGCTGCCGCTGACCGGGGCGACGATCGAGACGGCGTTCGCTCCGGGCAAGGAGCCGGCCGCCTTGGTCGCTCGGGCGATCGCCGAGGCGCGGCACGAAGTCCGCATGATGACCTACCAGCTCACCAACGGCGTCATCATCAACGCACTGCGGTCTGCGGCGACCCGCGGCGTCGACGTTTCGGTGATCGTCGACGAGGCGACGTGCAAGGCTCGCCGCTTCCCGCCTGTCGCCGATGTTCTGGTCAGAGCCGGCGTCGGGGTGAGCTGCGACGGTCGACACCCCATTCACCACAACAAGGTGGTGATCATCGACGGGGAAGGCGTGGTCACCGGCAGCTTCAACTTCTCCCCGAGCGCGGAGAAGAACGCCGAGAACACGAACTGGATCAGGGATGCGCCGGCTCTCGCGGCGATCTATCGCCGAGTCTGGGATGAGCATCGGGCGCACTCCGAGCCGATGGCGAGGGCGCGGTGATGGATCCGGCGACGCTCAATCCCTGGGTCGTGCTCGCCGTCGGCATCATCGGCCTCGGCTCCACCATCTGGAACATCTTCTCGAAACCCGGCGCCCGGGCGCAGGCCGCTGTCGATCTGCTCGCCGGCAAGGTCGAGGCGATCGAGGAACGCCTCGCGGTGATCGAGACCAACATGGAGCACTTGCCCGATCGGGACGCGACCCATCGGTTGGAGCTGGCGATCGCCAAGCTCGAAGGGCGGTTCGATGCGCTCGACGAACGCCTGAAGCCGGTGGCGGCGATGGCGACCCGTTTCCAGGACTACATGCTGAGGGAGCGCTGACATGTCCGACTTCGTCGAGCAGAACATCGCCAAACGGCGATTGACGATCCTGCGGATCCTCTACGAGGCCGACGGGACCTCCAACACCAGCACGATCGAGACCGCGCTGCGCGCCTGCGGATTCGTCGGCAAGGCTTTGCCCTTCGGCTGCGTCGCCCAAGATAGCGAGCTGATGGCGCGGCATGGGCTCGTCTTCGTCGAGCGCCTGCAGGGTCAGTTCGGGGAGGTGGTCACCGTGCGCCTCGGCAAGCTGGGGGTGGCCTACCTCAACCGCGAAGTGCCGGAGATCGACGGCATCGAATATCCGAAGATCGGGTGGTGACATGGCGCGCCCGACCAAGGTCGACCGACTGCCGCCGGAGATCAAGGAGGAGATCGCCTCGCTGCGCCGGGCCGGTCACACGCTCGACGGGATCCTCTCGCATCTGAGGTCGCTCGGCGTCGGCGAGGCCGACGTTTCGCGCACCGGCCTCTATCACCACATCGAGAAGCTCGACGAACTCGGCGAGATGATGCGGCAGGATCGCATCATGGCGGACGCCCTGGTCGCGAAGTTCGGCGACGAGCCCGACGACAAGACCGCGCGTGCCAACATCCAGATGATGCAGTCGCTGCTCCTGAAGCTGAACGTCGCCGCCCGCCTCGGCGGTGACGAAGCCTTCAGCCCGCAGGAGATGATGTTCCTGACTGCGTCGCTGAAGAACCTCGCGACTGCATCGAAATCGGACGTCGACCGCATCGAGAAGCTGGAGAAGAGGGCCGCCGAGAAGGCAGTCGCCGCCGAGCGCGAGCGTGTGTCCGGGGAGATCGGAAAGATCGCGGCGACGAAGGGGATCTCCCAGGAGACGCTCGACGAGATCAACCGTCGCCTGGGGGTGGTCTGATGGGGCGTGCGCTGATCGTCCCGGCCAATCCGGGCACCATCTTCCTGCCCTACCAGGCCCGCTGGATAGCCGACGGCGCGCGCCTGAAACTGATGGAGAAGGGGCGCCAGATCGGCCTCTCATGGTCGACCGCCTACGCCACGGTCTCCCGAACCGCGCTCGTCTCCGCCAAACGGGATCAGTGGGTCTCGTCGCGAGACGACATCCAGGCGCGGCTGTTTCTCGAGGACTGCAAACTCTGGGCAGGAAACCTCGACCTCGCGGCGGCGGATCTCGGCGAGGTCGCCCTCGATCCCGACGGGAAACAGAGCGCCTACGTCCTGCGGTTCGCGAACGGGCTGCGCATCCATTCGATGAGCTCGAACCCGGATGCCCAGGCCGGTAAGCGCGGCGGGCGCGTGCTCGACGAATTCGCCCTGCACCCCGATCCGCGCAAGCTCTGGTCGATCGCCTATCCCGGCATCACCTGGGGCGGATCGATGGAGGTCATCTCGACCCATCGCGGATCGCACAATTTCTTCAACCAGCTCGTCCGCGAAGCGCGCGAGAGCGGCAATCCGAAGCGGATCAGCCTCCATCGCGTGACGCTCTCCGATGCGCTGGACGACGGATTCCTGTGGAAGCTCCAACAGTCCCTGCCGGCCGACGACGAACGGCAGGAAATGACCGAGGCGGAGTATTTCGACTGGGTCAAAAGCGGCTGCGCCGACGAAGAGAGCTTCCTGCAGGAGTACATGTGCTGCCCGGCCGACGACGACGCGGCCTTCCTCGAATACGACCTGAT
>CALFRR010000281.1 GCA_937919435.1 uncultured Alphaproteobacteria bacterium
CTCCGTCCTCCTCGCCGCCGTCTTCTTCGACGTCTACAACAAGGTCAAACGGTGACCCGCGACGAACCACACGGGACGTCCCGACGCAAGAGGCCGGCACATGCTCGACGAACTGAGAGACCGCTTTCTGCGGGAATGGGGGCAGATGCCCGTGGTGTTTCGCGCCCCCGGTCGGGTCAACCTGATCGGCGAACACACCGACTACAACGACGGCTTCATCATGCCGGCGGCGATCGAATACGCCACCTTCGCAGCAGTCGCGCCACGCGCCGATCGGTTCCTCAGAGTCCGCACCTCGCTCACCGGCGAGACCGCGACCCTCGATCTCGACGCGCCCCCCGCCGCCCCCCGCCGCGACTGGACCGACTACGTCTTCGGCGTCGCCCATGTCCTCACTGCCTCCGGCCACCGGCTCGCCGGTGCCGATCTGATGATCGCCTCGACCGTGCCGATCGGTGCCGGCCTGTCGTCTTCCGCCGCCCTCGAAGTGGCGGTCGCCTCCGCCCTCCTCCACGTCGCCGACCTCGCGATCGGCGGCGTCGACCTCGCCCTCCTCTGCCAGAAGGCCGAGAACGAGTTCGTCGGCATGCGCTGCGGCATCATGGATCAGTTCATCGCCTGCCGCGGCCGCGCCGGCCACGCCCTGATGATCGACTGCCGCAGCCTCGAGGAGACCGCCGTACCGATCCCGGCACATGCCCGCATCGTCGTCGCCAATTCGATGGTCCACCACCAGCTCGCCGGCGGCGGCGAATACAACGCCCGCCGCCGCTCCTGCGAGACCGGCGTCGCCGCCCTGCAGGCCGCCCTCGGTCCGATCCGGGCACTGCGCGACGTCGGACCGACCGAACTCGCAGATCACGCCCGCCTCCTCGACGAGGTCACCTTCCGCCGCTGCCGCCACATCGTCGCCGAGAACGAGCGGGTCGTCGCCGCGGCGGAAGCGCTCGTCGTCGGCGATCTCGCCCTCACCGGCACGCTGATGGACGCTTCGCACGTCTCGATGCGCGACGACTTCGAAATCAGTTGCCCGGAGATCGACGTCCTCGTCGATCTCGCGCAACGCCTGCCCGGCGTTTTCGGTTCGCGGATGACCGGCGGCGGTTTCGGCGGCTGCACCGTGTCGCTGGTCGAGGCCGAGGCGGTCGAGACGGTGATCGCCGAGCTCGGCCGCGGCTACGAGGCGGCGACCGGTATCCGGCCGACCATCTTCGCCTGCGCACCGAGCGCCGGAGCCGGCCGCGCCGATCTCTGACCTCTTCCCTCACGGCCCACCCGAGGGCCCGAGACTCCCGATGCGGCCACGGGCCGCCGATACGGCCGGCCCGTCCGGCGAGGTGACCCGATGCAGATGCTGACCGAGGCTTCCCACCGTCGTTTCAATCCGTTGACCGGAGACTGGGTGCTGGTCTCGCCGCACCGCACCCGGCGACCCTGGCAGGGACAGACCGAACGGACGCCCGCCCCCGTCTCCCGCGCCCACGATCCCGACTGTTACCTCTGCGCCGGCAATCGGCGGGCGAACGGCGCGGTCAATCCCGACTACCCCCACACCTTCGTCTTCGACAACGACTTCGCCTCGCTGCGACTCGACGCACCGGCCGAGCGGATCGATGACGACGGTCTGTTCGTCGCCGAGGGCGAACAGGGGATCTGCCGGGTCGTCTGCTTCTCGCCGCGCCACGACCTGACCCTCGCCCGGATGCCGGTCGCCGACATCGCCCGGGTGGTCGAGGTGTGGGTCGACGAGACGATCTCGCTCGGTGCCCGGCCGGAGATCGGCTCGGTGCAGATCTTCGAGAACCGCGGCGAGATGATGGGCTGTTCCAATCCGCACCCGCACGGCCAGATCTGGGCCAGCCGGCACGTCCCCAACGAGACGGCGAAGGAGGGCGAACGCCAGCGCGCCTGGCTCAAGACGCGCGGCCGGCCGCTGCTCCTCGACTATCTCGCCAAGGAGTTGGCCGCCGGCGAGCGGATCGTCCACCGGAACGACCATTTCGTCACGCTGGTGCCGTTCTGGGCGGTGTGGCCGTTCGAGACGATGATCCTGCCGACCCGTCGGATCGGCGGTTTCGACGAACTCGACACCGCCGAGCGCCTGTCGCTCGCCGAGGCGCTGTCCGACCTCACCATCCGCTACGACAACCTGTTCGAGACCTCGTTCCCCTATTCGATGGGCTTCCACCAGAAGCCGACCGACGGGGAGGCGCATCCCGAATGGCAGATGCACGCCCATTTCTATCCGCCGCTGCTGCGCTCGGCGACGGTGAAGAAGTTCATGGTCGGTTTCGAGATGCTCGGCTCGCCGCAACGCGACATCACCCCGGAGGCCGCCGCCGAGCGTCTGCGTGAGATGCCGAAGGACCATTGGGCACTTCGCTGAGCCGGCTCAGAATCTCGCGACGACGACCGGAGTGACGTTGCGTCGCTCTCGACAACGGCCGCATCCGCCCCCATCTGGGGAGGGCGTGCCGATCTCGGGCCGCTGGGAGATGACCATGGCGACCGTTCTCGTCACCGGCGGCACCGGCTTCCTCGCCGGCCACCTCGTCCTGCGCCTCCTCGCCGAAGGCCATCGGGTGCGCACCACGCTGCGCGATCCCGCCCGCGCCGCCGAGCTCGATCGGCTCCTCGCCCGGGCCGGCGCGGCGCCGGACGCACGGCCGGAGATCGTCGTCGCAGACCTTCTCTCTGACGACGGCTGGTCGGCCGCGGTGGCGGGCTGCGACACCGTCCTCCACGCCGCCTCGCCCTTCCCGCGATCGCTGCCGAAGGACCCGGACGAACTCGTCCGCCCGGCCCGCGACGGCACGCTCCGGGTCCTCGCCGCGGCGCGTGACGCCGGGGTCCGCCGGGTGGTGGTCACGTCCTCCTTCGCCGCGATCGGCTACGGCCACGCCCCGTCGCGGACCCGCTTCGACGAGACCGACTGGACCGATCTCTCCGATCCCGAAGTCCAACCCTACATGCGCTCGAAGACCATCGCGGAACGCGCCGCCTGGGACTTCGTCGCCCGCGAAGGCGGCAGCATGGAGCTCTCGACGGTCAATCCGGTCGGCATCTTCGGACCGCTGCTCGGCCCCGATCCGGCGACCTCGACCGATCTGATCCGCGCCCTCCTCACCGGACGGATCCCCGGCACGCCGCGGATCTGGTTCGGCATCGTCGACGTGCGCGACGTCGTCGACCTCCACCTCGCGGCGATGACCGATCCGGCCGCCGCCGGCGAGCGCTTCATCGCCTCCGCCGGACGACCGCTGTCGCTCGGCGAAGTGGCCAAGGTGTTGATCGACGGTCTCGGTCCGGCCGCCCGGAAGGTGCCGACCCGCGAACTGCCGGACTGGTTCGTCCGTCTGCTCGCCCTGGTCGGGCGCGATCTGAAGCAGGTGGTGCCGCAGCTCGGCCGGATCCGCGAGGCGGATCCGGGAAAGGCGATCGCCCGGCTCGGCTGGCGGCCGCGACCGTCGCGCGAGGCGATCCTGGCGACCGCCGAGAGTCTGTTCGAACTCGGGCTGGTGGAGCGCGGCTGACGGCGGATCAGCCGGCGTGGCGCCGCCGTCCACCCCGCTCGCCGCCCTCCGCCGGGCGCAGGTCGAGCAGACCGAGCAGCTCGCCGCCGTTCTCGACGAGGTCGGCGAGGGTCAGTTCGTCGAGCACCGCCAGGAAGGCGGCGGTCGCCCGCTGCAGCGCCGAGCCGAACCGACAACCGTCGATCAACGGACAGGTGTTGGTCGCCCGGTCGAAACACTCGACGATGGTGAAGCCCTCTTCGGTCCGCCGCACCACCTCGCCGATGCCGATCTCGCCGGCCGGCCGGGCGAGCCGGAAGCCGCCGCCGTTGCCGCGGACGGTCGCGAGGTAGCCCCAGGACCCGAGCTGGTGGACGCATTTGACGAGATGCGCCTTGGAGATGCCGAAGCCGTCGGCGACTTCCTGGATGGTGGTCAGCGTCGGCGTGCGTGCCGCCGCGACCATCAGGACTCTGAGCGTGTAGTTGGTATAGCTGGTCAGCCGCATGCCCGCTCCGCCACCCCGTCGACGGCGGCGCCTCCCGATCGCGGACGCCGGATCGCCCGTGACCCCTTCGTCGCACCGGATCTCCGGTCGCCAAATCGATCTTCCGAATCGATCTTAGGCGGATTTCTCCCCACCCGACAGCCGGGAAGCCTGCTTATCCGAAGCGTTCGCAGGGCTCAGCCGAGACGCAGCAGCGGCACCGCGGCGGCGGCGAGCAGCACCGCGAACAGGCGCAGCCGGGTGAACGGTTCGGCGAGGAAGACCACCGCGATGATCACCGCGAACACCGCGCTGGTGTCGCGCAGCGCCGCGGCGATGGCGACCGGTGCATGCGCCATCACCCACAGCACCAGGCCGTAGGAGAGCATCGCCGCCACCGCCGTGGCGAGCCCTTTCACCGGCCGAGTGCCGAGGATCCGGCCGATCGGCAGCTCCGGACAGAGGCCGCGCCACAGCACCAGCGCGTTCATGATCGAGACGGTGAAGGCATAGCCGAGCGGCGTTCCCGAGCGGCGCACGCCGGCGCCGTCGCAGATCACATAGGCCGCCGTGGTCACCCCGGCGGCGAAGGTCCAGGCGAGCGCCTTCGCTCCGAAGTCGCCGCCCCGACGGGCCCCGAGCGCCAGCAGCGCCAGCGCACAGATGATCAGCCCGATCCCGAGGAGACCGCCGGTCGACACCCGGTCGCCGACCAGCAGCGCCGACACCGGCACCACGAACAGCACCGACAGCGCCCGCGACACCGGATAGACGACGCCGAAGCCGCCGTGACCATAGGCGGTCAGCAGCGAGCGCACGGTGAGCAGGCTCATCACACAGGAGCCGATCATCCACGGCCACGCCGCCGGCGCCGGAAACCCGACGAACGGCAGGGTCGGGATCACCAGCACCGCCCCCCACAGCATCTGCGCCGCCATCGCCTCGGTCGGCCGGGGGCTGACCTTGACCACGGCGTTCCAACCGGCGTGAAGCACGGCGGAGAGGAGCGCGGCGAGGACGTCGAGGAGGCTCATCGGATCACGCCAGCCGCCGATAGTAGAAGGTCGTGTCGCAGAAGCCGCCCTCCGGCCACAGCGCGAACTCCGGCACCGTGCCGACCTTCACCCAGCCGTGCCGCTCGTAGAGCTTCGCCGCCGCGGCGCTTCCGGTGTCGAGGACCAGCAGCGGCCGGCCGACCCTCAGCGCTTCGGTCTCCACCCGATCGAGCAGGGCGTCACCGATGCCGCGACCGCGGGCCCGGCGATGCACCAGCATCTTGGCGAGATCGGCGCGATGCGGCTGGTTCTCGGGGAGGTCGAGGATCAGTTGGACGGTCCCGGCCACGCCGTCCTCGTCGTCGGCGATCAGCACCAGCCGCGTCCCGCGGGCGACGTCGGCCGCCACCTTCTCGAAGAAGCCGCGGGCACGCTCGAAATCGAACGGCGCCATGAAACTGACCGAGGCGCCGCCCTCGACACAGTCGAGCAGCACCCGGGCGAGACCGTCGACGTCCGCTTCCGACAACCGGTCCGGACGGCGGATCCGCGGGAAGGCCGAGGGTTCGGTCATCGGAAGCTCTCCAGATGGATCCGGTCGACGATCACCACGACGTAGTGCGCCGGGGAATCGCTCGGATTGTGGAAGGTGGTGGGCTGGTCGAGGACGAAGGCGAGGCAGTCGCCGGCACCGAGCCGATGGACGGTGTCGCCGACGGTCAGATCGATCGTCCCGTCGATCACCCAGACCTGCTGATGGATCTGCCCTTCGCGCGCCGAGGTCTCGTAGGCGACCCGGGCTCCCGGCGGAAACTCGACCTCGACCAGCCGGATCGGCGAGGGAAAGCTCGGCGGCGAAACGTTGCGACGGACATAACCCGACTGCGGATCGCGCCAACGCGGCTGATCGGCGCGCCGGGCGATCGGATCGGCCGGCCGCTCCGGACGATCGAAGAGATCGGCGAGCATCAGTCCGAGCCCGGTGGCGAGCCGCTCGAGCAGCACCGCGGTCGGACTGGTGGTGCCGCGTTCGATCGCCGAGATCATCGAGCGCGACACCCCGGTCTTTTCGGCGAGCCCCTCGAGCGTCAGCCCGCGCGCCGTCCGCAGCGCCCGGATGCGCGTCGCGATCTGCCGGTCGAGGTCGGTTTCATCCTTCATGTCGGAATTGATTCCATCATATTGGATCCGCGTCAAGCGACGCCCTGCCGCATGCCGCGCCGGCCCCATCGCCCCCCGCGCCGCGAAACGGTGGACCATTCGGCCTCTCCGGCGCACACTCCGATGCAGAGAAGGCCCACGCCCGGAGCGGGCCGAACCAAGACGGGACGACGTCTGCGGTGAAGGGAAATTCGGTCTACAAGCGCGCCTTCAACGACTGCCTCGACCTCGTCGGCCGGCTCGCGGTCGGCGATGCCTTTCCGTCGGAGATCGAACTCGCCCGCCGGCTGGCGGTCAGCCGGACCACGGTGCGAGCGGTGCTCTCCGGCCTCGCCACCGCCGGCATCGCCTCCGAGACGAGCGGCCGCCGCCGCCTCGCCCGCCGGCCGACCGAGACCGACTTCTTTCCGCCGCCGCAGACCGAATCGGTCGGCGACGCGGTCGAACGCCAGTTCCTCGACTGGATGTTGCTCGGCGATCTGCGCCCGGACCAGACCATCAACTGCGCCGAACTCGCCCGGCGCTTCTCCACCTCGATCACCGCGGTGCGCGAATATCTCGGCCGCGTCCAGTCCTTCGGCCTGGTCGAACGCCGCCCCAACAGCGCCTGGGTGTTCAAGGGCATCACCCTCGACTTCGCCGAGGAGATCTGCGAGGTCCGCGAGACCTTCGAACAGCGCTCGGCCCAGCGCTTCGCCGAGCTCGATCCCGATCATCCCGCCTGGACCGAGCTCGACCGGATCGAGGCCGACCACCGTGCCCTGCTCGCCGAGATGGACACCCGGTGGCGCGAGTTCTCCCGCCTCGACGACCGCCTGCACCGGCTGGTCCACGACGCCTCGCGCAACCGCTTCATCCAGAACTTCTACGACGTCATCGCGATGATCTTCCACTACCACTACCAGTGGAACAAACTCGACGAGAAGGAACGCAACACCGCGGCGATCGCCGAGCACCTCGACTACATCGCGGCGCTGAAGAGCCGCGACCGCGCCCGGATCGCCGCCGTCTGCCGCGCCCACCTCGCCACCGCCCGCCAGACCCTCACCCGGTCGATCGACGTCGCCGGCAGGGCGGCCGACTGACCCCCTCGACACGAAGGGAGCGGACGACCCCGGTCGCCCGCTCCCTCGTCCGATCCGTCGGCAGGGTTTTCACGCCACGCGGCAGCTCCGGTCGAAGAAGGCGGCGAGCGACCGGTAGCGGTCGAAGGCCGCCGCGTGGCGTTCCGACGTCTCGGGATCGGGCAGGAAGGTCCGGTCCCGCCGGACGCAGGCGGCGACCGCTTCGCCGAGGGTCGCGAAGCACCCGGCCCGCGGTGCGGCGATCAGACAGGCACCGAAGGCGCTCTCGCCGTCGGAGGTGGTGAAGGTCTCGAGCCCGAGCACGTCGGTGATGATCCGCGTCCACACCGCGCTCTTCGCCACGCCGCCGGCGATCACCGCCGTCTTCATGTCGAGCCCGTTCGCCCGGAACATCGTCAGGCAGTCCTTCAGCGAGAAGGCCACCCCTTCCATCACCGCCCGCACGAAATGGCCGCTGCCGTGGCTCTGATCGATGCCCGAGAAGCTCGCCTTGAGCTCCGGATTCCAGTAGGGCGCCCGCTCGCCCTGCAGATAGGGATGGAACATGAGCCCGCCCGCCCCCGGTTCGGTTCCCTCGACCAGGGCGTCGAGATCGTCGAAGCCGAGTCCTGCCGCCCCCGGCACCGAGCCGAACAGCGAACGGATCCATTGCAGCGAGGTGGCGCAGGAGTTGGTCCCCGCCTGTTTGTACCAGAGCCCGTCGACGACGTGCGGATAGGTGATGATTCCGGCGTGGTGCGAGGCGGTGTCGGTCACCGCCATCACTCCGCCCGACGAACCGACCATGATCATGCCCGTCGTCTCGGCTTCGAGCACCCCGCACCCGACCAGTTCGGCGGCCGAATCGAGGGTTCCGCAGACCACCGGCACGCCGGCCGGCAGACCGAACAGATCCGCCGCCGCGGCCGTCACCCGCCCGACCTCGGCGAAGGCCGAGCCGATCGCCGGCAGTCCCGCCTCGGCGAGCCCGGAGAGCCCGACCAACTCCGGCGACCATCGCCCGGCCGGCAGATCGGCCATCAGCGTCGCCGCCGCCCCCGCCGCGTCGGTCGCCCGGACCCCGGTCAACCGCCACGCCAGATACTCGCGGGAACACAGGAGCGAGCGGACCCGCCCCCACGCCTCCGGTTCGTTGGCCCGCACCCAGAGCAGCTGCGGCAGCGTCCAGGTGCAGCCGGGCCGATTGAGCGCCACCCGTTCGAACAGGGCGCGGTGACCCTCGTCGAGGCGGCGCACCTCGACGAAGCTGCGCTGGTCGCTCCACAGGATCGCCGGCCGGATCACCCGGTCGGCGGCGTCGAGCAACACCGGAATGTGGGCGGCCGAACACAGCCCGATCGCCCCGAGCCCGGCGACGAGCCGCGGCTCGCGTGCCTTCAGCTCGCCGACCGCCGCGGCGATCGCCGTGATCCAGTCGGCCGGATCCTGTTCGGCCCAACCGACCTGGGGACGCGAGGTCGGATAGGCGTGGCCGACCGCGGCCCGCACCCGGCCGCCGGCGTCCATCAACATGCATTTGACGCTCGAGGTGCCGAGATCGATACCCAGAACCGTGTGGGTCATGGGAGTGCGCTCACTGGTTCTCGGCCGAGAGCCGTGCGCCGGCCAGCTTCCGCAACGTCTTCACGCTGCCGGAGAGACTGGAGATCAGCGCGTTGGCGTCGGTGTTGCAGGAGATCAGGCCGACGCCGCGCTCGATCAGTTCGGCGGCGACCTCGAGATCGTAGGTCTGGATGCCGACGGCGACGCCGTGTGCCCGGGCCCGATCGACGATCCGGTCGATCAGCGCCCGCATCTCCGGCGCCCGGAGCGACCCCGGCACGCCGCAGGAGAGCGACAGATCGGAAGGGCCGATGAACACCATGTCGAGCCCCGGCACCGCCAGGATCTCGTCGAGCCGGTCCATCGCCCGCCGCGTCTCGATCTGGGCGATCAGCAGCACCTCGGCATTGGCCTTGGCGAGGTAGGTGTCCTTGTCGACCCGGCGGAAGCCGGTATGGGCCCGCATCAGGGAGAGGCCGCGATCACCCTCCGGCGCGTAGCGGCCGAAGCGGACGATGTCGGCGACCTCCTCCGGGCTCTCGACATGCGGGACGACGATCCCCGCCGCCCCCAGTTCGAGGGCGGTGAGGATGTACTCGCGGCGCGTCTCGGCGACCCGGACCAGCGGCCGGCAACGGCCGCCGCGGAAGCCGACGATGACCTCGGCCAGTTTGTCCGGGCCGTAGGCGCCGTGTTCCTGGTCGAGGATCGCGAAGTGCAGGCCGGCGGCGTCGAGCATGGCGCCGAGCATCGGCGTCTTCAGCTCCGACACCATGATCCCGACGACGGTCTCGCCGCGCCCGAGGGCGGATCTGATCCAGTTGATTTCGGTGGGCATGTCAGGTCTCGTCAGAACAGCAGGTTGGGAAGAGTGAGGACGACCGCCGGAACCAGCGTGACCAGCACCAGGATCCCGAGCAGGATCCAGAGGAACGGCCACATCGCCTTGACCAGCACCTCGAGCGGCATCTTCTCGAACCCGCACAGGCAGAACAGCAGGGTGCCGACCGGCGGGGTGACCAGACCGATCATGCAGTTGAAGACGATCATCACGCCGAAGTGGACCGGGTCCATGCCGATGGTCGCGGCGAGCGGCATCACGATCGGCACGAACAACATGATGTTGACCGTCGGATCGGAGATGCAGCCGAGGAACAGGAACAGGATGTTGATCGCCAGCAGGATGAACAGCCGGTTCTCCGAAATGTGCAGCACGTACTGGGCGAACAGCTCGGGGATGTTCTCGGTGGTCAGGACGAAGCCGAAGATCTTGGCGGCGGGCAACAGGATGAGGATCGGACCGCAGAACAGGAAGACGTTCTTCAGGCAATCCCAGAACTGCTTCGGCCCGAGCAACCGGTAGGCGAAGGTCCCGAGCGCCGCGGTATAGAACACCGCCAGAGCCGCCGCCTCGGTGATCGTCACGAAGCCGAGCCAGATCCCACCGAGCAGGATCGCCGGAGTCATCAGCGGCAGGAAGCCCTGGACGAAGGCGGCGAGGATCTCGGCGAAGGTCTGGCGCGTCGCCTTCGGATAACCGCGCATCCGCGCCACGACGTAGATGTAGACCATCATCGCCAGACCGATGATCAGGCCCGGCACCGCGCCGCCGAAGAACAGCTTGGCGACCGAGACGCCCGACACCATCGCGTAGACGACCATCGGGATCGACGGCGGGATGATCGGTCCGATCACCGCCGCGCTCGCCGTGACCGCCGCCGAGAACGGCCGGCTGTAGCCGTTCTGGACCATCGAATTGTAGCAGATCCGGCCGATGCCGCCGACGTCGGCGACCGCCGAGCCGGACATGCCGGAGAAGATGATGTTGGCGACCACGTTGACGTGGCCGAGGCCGCCCGGCACGTGACCGACCAGCGCGTTGCAGAAGTTGAAGATCCGCATCGCGACGCTGGAGGTGTTCATCACCTCGGAAGCCAGGATGAACAGCGGGATCGCCAGCAACACGAAGGAATCGAGCCCGGCGAACATCTGGATCGACAGGAAGCCGAGGTCGAGCCCGGTCGACATCGCGTAGACCCAGGTCGCGGCGATCATCGCGAAGGCGATCGGCAGACCGAGCACGAACAGGACGACGAAGGTCCCGAGAAAGATCGCGAGATCCATGGTCTCAACTCCGCGTCGGGCTCAGGAGGAAGGCGAGATCGCCGGCGAATTTGAAGGCCAGGTGCACGCAGCACAGCACCATCGTCAGCGGTATGATCGAATAGGGGTAGGATTCGTGGATCTGCAGCCCGGTCGAGATGTGCAGGCTGGAGAGCGCACCGACCGCCGGCAGGACGAAGCTGCCGAATACCACGATCATCAGCACGTCGAGGACGAGCGCGATCGTGTGCTGTGCCTTGGCCGGCAACGGCGCGACGAAGGCGGTGACCCGGATGTGGGCGTCGTCGCTGACCGCATGGGCGCAGGACAGGAAGCCGATCCAGACGAACAGGTAGTTGGAGGCCTCCTCCGACCAGTAGAACGGCTCGGAGAAGAGGTAGCGCATCACCACGTTGACGCAGATGATGGCGAACATCAGGGCGAGGCAGGCGGCGCCGAAGATGCGCTCGGCACGCTGCAGCAGAAGAATCGTCTTCACGGCACGGCTCCGGATCCGGAGAGCCCGCGGCCTGCGCGGGCTCTCGCGTCGATTGGGTTCGATCGGCGGGGGATCGCCGACGTTACTTGATCGCCTGGATCTTTTCGTAGAGCGGCTTGAATTCCGGGTACTTCTCGAGCACCAGCGGCACCCGGGCCATGAACGGCGCCTTGTTCGGCTCGACCACTTCCATGCCCTTCGACTTCAGCTCGTCGAGCAGCTTGGCGTCGCCTTCGATCACCTGGGCGTCGATGTCGTCGGCTTCGAAGCGGAACACCTCTTCGAAGAGCTTCTTGTCGTCGACGGAGAGGCCGTCCCAGGCCTTCTTCGACATGATCGTGCCGGAACTCGCCAGCATGTGACCGGTGAGGATCAGATACTTCTGAACCTCGTAGAACTTCATCGTCAGGATCTGGGTGAACGGATTTTCCTGGGCGTCGGCGACGCCGGAGGCGAGCGCCATGTAGACGTCGCCGATCGGCAGCGGCGAGCCGTGGGCGTTGAGCACCGTCGCCGCCTCCGGATAGGGCGGGAAATTGACCACCCGGAGCTTCAGGTTCTTGAAGTCCTCCGGCATCGTCGCCTTCACCGTCTTGGTCGTCGCGTGGCGGAAGCCGAAGGTGTAGAGCGCCAGCTGCTTGACCCCGACCTTGTCGCCGATGTCCTTCAGCAGATCGGTATAGACCGCGCTCTGCTTGAATTTCTTCCAGTGATCGTAATCACGGAAGGTGTAGGCCGACAGAAGGACTCCGGACTCCTTGTAGTAGTCGATCGCCGTGTCGAGTGGGCAGAGCTCGAGCACCCCCATCTTCACCGCCTGGATGGCGTCCTTGTAGTTCGCGTAGGTGCCCGAAGGATAGATCTTCAGCTCGAACCGCCCGTTGGACTTGGCCTTCAGCATGTCGCCGGCCTTGACCAGGCTGATGTGCACGGGGTGGTCGGTGTTGAACACGTGAGCGACCTTGAAGACCTTCTCCGGGGCCGCTTCGGCGGCGCCGGCGAGGCCACACACGAGGGCCGCGGCGGCGGCCAATGCGGTCAGCATTCGCATGGATTCCCTCCCCATCTGAGGTGCCGGTCCGGCGTCTCACGCGCCGTGTCGTTCCGGTCCGTCAATCGGTAGGTCGCCCCTGTGCATTAGTCAAATGATATGTCATAATGCTTAGAATAAGCTGGACTTCTTCGAGGGCACCATGGAGTTCCGACACATCGAGGCCTTCGCCTCGGTCGCCGAGCACGAGAGTTTCACCCGCGCCGGCGACCAGTTGCACCTCTCCCAGTCCGCGGTCAGTCAGCTGATCCGCCGGCTGGAGGAGGAACTCGGCGAACCGCTGTTCGTGCGGGCCGGCCGGGCGGTGAAACTGACCCGCACCGGGCTGGAACTCCTGCCCTCGGCGCGCGAGATCATGAGCCTGCGCGACATGCTGATCGAGCGGGTGGCGCCACGCCCGCAGGACATCGGCGGCGGCCTCCGGGTCGGCACCTCGTCGGCGGCGACCGCGTTCCTCTGGGCGGAGACCTATCAGGCCTTCGTGCTCGCCTATCCGAAGATCGAGCTCGACGTCCGCGCGACGCCCCAGACCCAGAACACGGTGGAGGACCTCCTGTCGGGCGAGCTCGACGTCGGCATCCTGCCGTTTCCGCTGCAGAGCCCCCGGTTGATCGGCAAGGTGCTCGGCCATCACGAGGCGCTGCTCGTCGCCGCGCCGAGCCATCCGCTCGGACGGAAGGCGCGGGCGAGCGTCGAGGAACTGGCCGAGGCGCGATTCATCCTCTACGAGCACCGGATGAACTTCCGCTCGCTCGCCGACACCTATTTCCGCGAAGTCGGCATCAGTCCACCGATCGGCCTGCAGTCGAACGACACCAATCTGATCCGCTCGATGGCCGAGGTCGGATTCGGCGTCGCCTTCCTGCCCGACTGGGCGGTGCAGCGCGAGCTCGCCGAGGGGCGGCTGGTGCGGATCGCCGGCCCCGGACCGCGTCTGCGCGAGGAGTTCGGCGTCGTCCATCTGGCCAGCGGAATCTGCGCCGCGGCTCAGGAATTCGTGAAGTTCTGCATGACCAACAACCACCTGCTGCCAGAGGTGGCGCGCGGCGGCTTCACCGCCGGCGCCCTCGGCCGGATCGAGAAGGTGGCCGCTCCCGGCGCGGTCTCCGCCGAGAGCCCGTCGTCCCCCCGCCGGGGGTGACCGGTGCGGGATGGCGTCCCGGAATCGCTCACGCCGGCCGCGGGCGGCGCGGCAGTTTCCAGTTCGGTCGCACGAAGTGGCAGGTGTAGCCGTTGGGAATCCGCTCCAGATAGTCCTGGTGTTCGGGTTCCGCCTCCCAGAAGTCGCCGGCCGGCGTCACTTCGGTCACCACCTTTCCCGGCCACAGGCCGGAGGCGTCGACGTCGGCGATCGTGTCGAGCGCGACGCGCCGCTGTGCCTCGCCGATGTGGAAGATCGCCGAGCGGTAGCTCGGCCCGAGGTCGTTGCCCTGGCGATCGCGGGTCGACGGATCGTGGACCTGGAAGAAGAACTCCAGCAGATCGCGATACGAGATCCGCTCCGGATCGAACACGATCTCCACCGCTTCGGCATGGCGGCCGTGGTTGCGGTAGGTCGCGTTCGGAACCTCGCCGCCGGAATAGCCGACCCGGGTCGAGATCACCCCGTCGAGCCGCCGGATCAGCGCCTGCATCCCCCAGAAACACCCCCCGGCGAGGATCGCCCGTTCGCTGGTCATCGCGGCTCCTCCACCTGCGGCAGATATTCGCCGTACCCCTGCGCCGCCATCTCGGCCTTCGGCACGAAGCGCAGCGCCGCCGAGTTGATGCAGTAGCGAAGCCCCCCGCGATCGCGCGGCCCGTCCGGGAAGACGTGACCGAGATGGCTGTCGCCATGCGCCGAGCGGACCTCGGTGCGGACCATCCCGTGGCTGATGTCGCGGGTCTCGCGGATGTGGGCGGGCTCGACCGGCTTCGAAAAGCTCGGCCAGCCGCAGCCCGATTCGAACTTGTCGGTGGAGACGAACAGCGGCTCGCCCGACACCACGTCGACGTAGAGGCCGGGCGCGAAATTCGCCACGTGCTCACCGGTCCCCGGCCGTTCCGTGCCGTTCTGCTGGGTGACGCGGAACTGCTCGGGGGTCAGCCGGGCGAGCGCGTCGGGATCTCTGCGATACATGGTTCGACCCTCCTCGGTCGCCGACCGATGCCCGTGCCGCAGTGGATCCGGCGCCACGGGCGATCGAGGCCGGCTCGTCGTCGTCCTCTATCTAGGGCGCCCGCGGCGCCCGGCGACCCGCCCCGCGCGCAGGCGACCGGGAGAGGCCCGTCGACGGGCCAGCGGTCGACGAGCGTCGCTTCCGGTATCTCAGTACGATTGCGTCCGCGACATCTTGTTGCAGCCCGCACCTCGGGTCTCCCCTATAGTCGCCGCGAACCATCACCTGCGTCGTCTTCCGACGATGCCCCGCACGGAACACAGTCGATGCCCATCCGACATCACGGCCTTCGGGCGACGACCCTCGGTTTCTGCGCGCTGCTCCTGGCCGCGGCTCCGTCGCTCGCCGCCGATGTCGCGGGCCGTCCGGCGCCCGCATCGGCGAACGCTGCGTCTCCGATCGGGTCGGACTGGGTGTTCGCCGTCCATTCCTACACCTGGGCGACGTCGCTCGACGGCCGTTTCCGCACCTTGCCGCTGAGCCCGCCGGTCGACCTCCACCTCGGCTTCGGCGACGTCCTGAAGCACCTCGACGGCGCCCTGATGCTCTCGGCCGACGCCCGGCGCGACCGCTTCGTCGTCTTCGCCGATCTCACCCTGGCCCGCCTCTCGACCGGCAAGACCTTCTCGGCCAATGGCCATCCCGGCCGCTTGGGGCTCTCCAGCAGCAGCGCCGTCGGACTCGTCACCGCCGGGTACAGGGTCGTCGACGATCCCGGGTTCACGCTCGACCTGCTCGCCGGCGTCCGCGGTTTCGTCCTGTCCAACACCCTCTCGGTGCAGCTCGCCCCCTACCGCCCGTCCTATGAGAAGGATCGGTCATGGGCGGACGCGGTCGGCGGTGCGCGCCTGACCTGGACCCTCTCGGAGCGGATGTCGGCGACCGCCATCGGTCTCGTCGGAGCCGGCGGTGCGAACTACGAGTGGGACACCTTCGGCGGCCTCGGATATCGCTTCACCGACTCTCTGACCGGCTTTGCCGGCTATCGGGCGATGAAGGTCGACTACCGGCGGGGCAGTTTCGTCTACGACGCGCTCCAATACGGCCCGCTGGTCGGTCTGCGCATGACCTTCTGAGCGCGTCACTTCGCCACTCGCGACCCGATCGCATGGCGACGTCGCGTCTCCGGCCGCCGCCGGAGCGGACGTCTTAGGAAACCCGTCACGATTTCGGTCCGAGAATGTCCGCGAGCCGGCCGAAAACGAGAAGCCGGCGATGTTCCGCCCCATCGGACGGAATTTCGACGCTGGACGCCCGTTGCCGCCCACCATGGCGAATGCGGGCCGGGGTGAGAGACATCGAGAGGCCTTCCATGAACGACATTTCACGCCGCGGCTTCGGTGCGTTCGTCTGCGCGCTGACCGTCACGCCCTTCGGCTTGGGCAAGGCCGATGCGGCGCCGACGAAGGCGCTCGATCCGAAGTCGGCGAAGAAGTACCGAATCGCTTCCGACGTCGGTACCACCGCGCAGCGGACGATCGTGCCCGGACCGGCGCCGACCGGCCGGCCGCGGCTCCACGACATCGCCGCCTACGACGGGATCGGCGCCGGCAAGTGGACCTGGGGCGCGCCGCTGCGCCACGTCCGCCGCACCGATCTGCTGCCGCCCGGCCAGGACGGCGCCCCCGCCGCCCGGCAGACCCGGCTGCTCACCTTCTTCACGATCAGCGACATCCACATCACCGACAAGGAAGCTCCCAACCAGGCGATCTACGTCCAGCGCATGCACCCGACCACACCGGTCGGCACGTCGCTCTATTCCGGCGTGATGCTCTACACGACCCATGTCCTCGATGCGGCGGTCCAGACGATCAACGCCCTCCATGCGAAGCAGCCCTTCGACTTCGGTCTCTCGCTCGGCGACGTCTGCAACAGCACCCAGTACAACGAGCTGCGCTGGTACATCGACGTTCTCGACGGAAAGACCATCCGGCCGAGTTCGGGAGCCCACCTCGGAGCCCGCTCGATCGACTATCAGAAGCCGTTCGAGGCCGTGGGCCTCGACAAGTCGATCCCGTGGTATCAGGTGCTGGGCAATCACGATCACTTCTGGATGGGCTCGATCCCCGTCGATCATGGTCTGCGCCCGGATCTGCGCGCCTCCTACGTCTCCGACGAGGTGTTCGCGGCCGGTGACGTGTTGGCCGATCCCACGCGCATCCGCGAACGCACCTTCTACATGGGGCTGATCGACGGCTCGAAGCCTTTCGGCGACGTCGTCCATGCCGGCGTCACCGCCGAGTTCCGGACGCCGCCGAAGGTCGCCGCCGACCCCGACCGCCGGTCGTTGCTGCGCAGCGAATGGCTGAAGGAGTTCTTCGAGACGACCTCGTCCCCGGTCGGCCACGGTTTCGACCGGGCCGCCGCCGAGCGCGGTTTCGCCTGCTACAGCTTCGTTCCCAAGGCCGGCGTTCCGATCAGGGTCATCTCGCTCGACGACACCCAGATCGAAGAGGACCACTCCCCCGACATCCACGGCCACGGCTTCCTCGATGCCGAGCGGTGGGCCTGGCTGAAGAAGGAACTGGCCGACGGCGACGCCGCGGGGCAGCTGATGATCATCGCCGCCCACATCCCGATCGGTGTCGAGCCGACGGCGCCGCGCTCCGAGATGGGGTGGTGGATGGACCCGCAGAACGCGGTCACCCTGCCCGAGCTGGTCGCGGAGCTCCACGCCCATCCGAACCTGCTGATGTGGGTCGCCGGACACCGCCACCTGAACACCGTCAAGGCCTTCGTGTCGCCCGATCCGGTCGGTGCGCCGGAGAAGGGGTTCTGGCACGTCGAGACCAGTTCGCTGCGCGACTTCCCGCAACAGCTCAGGACCTTCGAGATCTTCGTCAACGCCGATCAGACCATCTCGATCGTCACCACCAACGTCGACCCGGCGGTCGCCGCCGGCTCCCCGGCGGCCGTGTCGCGCAAATACGCGGTCGCGGCGCAGCAGATCGTCAAGGCCGACATCTCCACCTTCAACCCGACGAACGATCCGACCATCCATCCGATGCCGTCCGGCTCCTACAATGCCGAACTGGTGAAGCGGCTGAGCCCGGCGATGGCCGCGGCGATGAAGGAGAAGTACCCCGCCTCCTGAGACCGACCACGAACCCGCGTCGCGGAGCCGAGGATCCGCCGATCCCGCCCCTCGCCGAACAGAATCGAAGAAGCCCCCGGCGCGGCGCGTCGGGGGCTTCTTCGATTGCGGACGGAGGGATCGTCCACGGTGCGGATGCGGCCGCCCGCCGGAGAACGGGCGGCCGATAGCCGTCACCCGGCGAGGGGTGCGTCGACCTCGACGGTCACATCCCGTCGACGGCCTTCTTCACCGCGTCCTTGCCGCGGCCCACCGCCTTCTGCACTTCGCCCTTGGCTTCCTGCAGACGGCCTTCCGCCTGGAGTTCGCGGTCGTCGAGCACCTTGCCGGCGACCTGCTTCGCCTTGCCGGCGGCTTCGTTGGCGTAGCCCTTGATCTTGTCGTTCATCGCACTCATCGCATGTTCCTTTCCGGGTCGGGCCGTCGCATCGGCGCCGGAGCGGCCGGCACGGCGATCGCGGACGGCAGGTGCGGACCGGACGTCCGGTCCGCGTCATTGCATCGGTTCACGGCAGGCCGGCGCCCCACGCATCCATCGGACGGTGGCGGGCCCGCCCTCCGCTCGGATCACGACCGGGTGGTGGCGACGAACGGCGCCGCCTTGTCGAGCGCATCCCGGGTCACGTCGACCGAGAGACGCGGCTTGCCCTTCTCCATGGCGCCGACCGTGACGGCATTCCAGGAGAGTGCGACGTTCTTCTCGCCGACGCCGAGGAAGCCGCCGACACCGACCACCACGCCGGTCAGCCGGCCGGTCCCGTCGATGATCAGATCGTTGACGTCGCCGAGCTTCTCGCCGGCGGTCGAATAGACGTTGGCCCCGACGATCTTCGATCCGAGATGGGCGGTGCCGTCGGTGTGGTGGATGACGACCGCGGTCTTCATCGGATCGGCATGGATGGCCGGCGCCGGAGTGGCGGTCGTTTCCGGCGCCTTGGGAGCGGCCATCGGCGTCGCTTCCGCGGCCACGGCGGCAGAGCCGATCGAAGTCGCGATCAGAGCGGCGATCATGCTCGTCTTCTTCATCGGAACATCCTTTCCTGCTTCTGTCGATTCTCTGAGTTGTCAGCCGTTTCGAACCTCGACGATGCGATGCATCCGTTCGATCGACTGCCCCTACAACGTCGACAACACCTCGATGGTTCCGAACGAATTCGAACGATGATCGAGATTTTTCTGATCACACGCGGGAACCACACGCGCGCGTGGCGCGTTTCATTCGCAGATCGGCGGCCGTCGGCCGCCTTTCCTTTCACAAGAAAGGCATCGAACATGTCGCGTCAGGTTCTTCTCGGACTCGTGGTCGTTCTCGTCGCCGGAGTCGGCGTGCTCGCCTGGCAGCTCCACGAAGAGCGCAAGCAGCCCGACGGCATCGAAATCTCGATCGGCCAGAACGGCGTCTCCGTGAAGGAGAAGTGACGGCGACTTCGGTCGACCCGAACCGCGACCGATCCACCTGCGATCGGTCGCGGACTCTCCGTCATGTCCCGTCATCCGCCCGGTCTCGACAGAGAATCGAACCCACGGGCGCAGACGACATCGAAGGTGTCGTCGAAGGAAACGAAATCGGAGCCGCCCCCCGGCGAAGAGGCGACCGGGGCCTCGTCGCGACGACATCGTCCCGAAAGGCGTGCCGCGCCTTTCGGGACGATGTCGGATTGGCCCGGTCGGAGATCGTCGGCCGGGGGGCGCCCGGCCGACGAGGCCCTGTCGGTCGTCCGGACCGATCAGCGATAGCGGCAGATCCGCCGGTCGAGCCTGTCGTCCCACCAGCAGGACTTCGCGCGATGGCGCGGGCGCGTGGCATCGGCGACCACCGCACCGACCGCGGCGCCGGCGACGCCGCCGACCACCGCACCACCGGCGGTGCCGCTGGCGACACCACCGATGATGGCACCACCGGTGCCGCCGATCAGCGCGCCGTCGAGCATCCGCTGGTCGCGCGGATTGGCGCAGGCGCCGAGGGCGAGCACGGCACCGAGGGTCGAGACGAGCGCGACGCGGTTGACGAGCCGAGACGACATGAAGGTCATGATCGATCCTTTCCGAAGGGTCCGAACGAGGGGAACGAAACGCGGGAGAACGAGTGA